>JBOGYA010000219.1:0-5040 GCA_050696515.1 Solirubrobacteraceae bacterium | reverse complement strand
CGGTGGTGAGCGGCGGGCCTCCTACCCGCCGGCCACGCGACCGGCCCCTGCCGCGCCGGGACCCGCGCGTTAGGCGGCACGGCGCGCTCCCGGTGTCGTACCGCTGGCGCTTCGCGGCCCGGCCGAAGCCGGGGGACACTCGCCTTCGACCGAAGCGGAGAGATACTCGCCTTCGGCTTGCCCCCGTTCGGCCAGCATTCCCGTTTCGGCCAGCACGCGCCGGTAGCCCTCGGCGAGACGCCCCATCGCGGCCTCCCACGTGCGCCCGCGCACGGAGCTGAGCGCGACCGCCGCCAGCCGCTGGCGCAGCAGCGGGGAGCCGGCGAGCTCCAGCACGCACTCCGCGAGGGCGTCCGCGCGGGGCTCGCTCAGCAGTCCGCTCACGCGGTGCTCCACGAGCGACAGAGGTCCGCCCGCCGCGACCGCCACGACCGGCAGCCCGCTGGCCTGGGCCTCCAGGATCACCTGCCCGAAGGTGTCGGTGGCGGAGGGGAACAGGAAGATGTCCGCGCTCGCGTACGCGCGCGCCAGCTCGATCCCCTGCAGCCACCCCAGGAAGGTCGCGTGCTCGCCGACCCGCTCGCGCACACGCTCCTGCTCGGGCCCCCCGCCCGCCAGCACCAGGTGCAGCCGCGGGTCGCGGCTGTGTGCCTCCAGGAACGCCTCCGCCAGCTCCTCCGCGCCCTTCTCGCGAGTGATGCGCCCGACGTAGAGCACGTTGAGCTCGCCCGGCAGCTCGAGCTGCCCGCACAGGGCGGGGTCGAAGCGTGCGGTGTCCACGCCGCGGTCCCACCGCGCGATGCGCTCAGCGCCGATGCCGATCTCGCGCAGCGCCTCGTCGGAGGCGGGGGAGGGGGAGAGCACCACGTCGCACGTCCCGTAGAAGGCTCGCACCGCCATCGCCATCGCGTCCGCGAGGCGCACCTCGCCGGAGCGCAGCCCCGCGTAGGCGGTGAGCTCGGTGTGGTAGCTGCCGATCAGCGGCACGCCTTGCGCGCGGGCCACGAGCGCTCCGGCGACGCCGACCGGCCCGGGGGAGCACACGTGGATCGCGTCGAACGCGCCCTCCGCGAGCGTCTCCACCGCGGCGGGCAGGCTCGGCACCCCGATCCGCAGACCGGGGTAGAAGGGCACGTCGATCTCCGCCACCGCCGAGAGCCGCCGGTCGACCTCGGGGTCGGTGCCGATCACCTCGATCTCGAAGCCCGGCACGCCGCGCAGGCGGATCTCCTCGATCGTACGCGACACCCCGTGGGTGGAGCCGATCCCGTCCGCCATGATCGCCACGCGCGGGATCTCCCCCTCGCGCGAATCGAGCTTCGCCTTCTCGCGGCCCAGAAACGCCGCCGCGGGCGCGTATGGGATCGCGGCGATGCAGCCCTCGAACACCGCCATCGCCGCGCCGGTCGCGTCGATGCCCGCCCCCTCCGCAGGGGACACAATCGCCTGCACGACCGACTCGACCGCCGTGCGCAGCTTGCGCTCGTGCGCGCGACACGCGCGGCGGTGCAGGTCGGCGTGGGTGAAGCGCTCGTCCTGCATGTAGGAGATCAGGTCGCGCTCGTCGAGCTCCTCGAGCCCTACCGCGGCCAGCCACGCGCGCAGCAGGCCGCGGGCGTCGGCGGGTGCCAGGTCACTGCCGACCGCCCCGTGACGGACGTCGCCCTCGCGCAGCAGGCGCTCGGCCATCCTCAGCACCGTGCGGGGATCGAGACCTGGCGAACCGGGGTCCGTGCCTCTGCCGAGCGCCCGCGCGGCGAGCGCGATCGCGGCGTGCGCCCACTTCGCGGCACTACCCTGTTCGCCTCGCGCGGTGGCCCGTCCCGCGCGCAGGTGCTCGAGCAGCTCCGCCGGTGTGCGCGCCGGCGGGGTCTCTGTGAAGGTGCGGCCAATGTCCACCCCCGCGTGGTCGTCGCTGCCGCCGATGCCGGTGCCGTCGTGGGTCGAGGTGTAGATCGCCGCGGGGCGGTTCAGCTCGCGAGCACGCGCACCGTTGCGCACCTCCCAGATCCCGAACATCTCCGCCAGCCGCCGGCGGTGGCGCGGGGTGAGGGGCGCGCCGACGGTGTAGTACGGATGAGCCAGCGCGCACACGATGTCGCGCTCGCGCATGTACCCCGCGCACTCCTCCACGTCGGCGCGATGCGCCTGCAGCCACTCATGGTCCGCGGGGGTGATCCCGTAGCAGAGCACGTGCACCGCCTGGGGCTCGTCGCGGAAGTGCGCGGTGAGCTCCTCGGAGACGAACACGTCGGGACGGCCCGCGATCTCCATGACCCCCGCGATCGTGTCGTGGTCGGTGATCGTCACGAAGTCCATCCCGCGCCGCTTGGCCAGCTCGTAGACCTCCTCGGGCGGGGTTGCGCACTCCGGCAGCCCCACCGCCCGCTGCACCCCCAGCCGCGAGACCTCCGAGGCGGCGGAGTGGCAGTGCAGGTCGACCCTGCTCACGCTGGCCGTCTCGGGCTGCGCGGTCGTCGTCCTCGCATCCATAAGAACAGATTCGGCCGCAAATTGCGGGCTCTTGTAACGAGCCGGGTACCAGCTTGTGAACAGTTGGTGAACGCCTCGCGCGGGGTCGAAGGTCTCTCCGCGGAGCTCCTGGTCGGTGACTATCGGCTCAGGTGGGATGCTGCGGCAAGGAACGGGGTCGCGAGAGCTCTCACCAGATCGCCGCTGCGCCGTACGCCGCGAGTGCGGGGTCACGTGTAACGATTGGCACTCGCTCGGTGAGCGCTTGCGCCGCCAGCAGTCGGTCGAAGGGGTCGCGATGGGGTCGACCGGCCAGCTCGGGAAACGGCAGGTCTTGGAGGCGCGCGACGTGGGCCCATGCGATCGCCAGCACGCCGAAGCCGTCGGTTTGCGCCTGCTCGGGCCAATCCTCATCGACATCGAGCTTCCCGATCGAGCGCTTCACGGCGATCTCGACGAGCGTGCCCGCGCCCACGAGGGGATTGTCGGCCGTCTCGATCGCCTTCCGTGCCGCTGTGGAGAGGCGCCCATCCGATCCGAGCCACCACAGCAGCGCGTGGGCGTCTACGAGCAGGCGCATCAGTCGATGACGCCTAGCTCACGCGCAATGTCCGGTGGCCACTCGTCGAAGTCCTCGGGTACCCTCACGCGCCCGCGCATACGCCCGGGTGTGCGTTTGACATGCCCCTGCTCGGCGGGGATCGCGATGAGGCGAGCCACTGGCTTGCCGCCGCGACGCAGCACGACGTCCTCGCCCTCTTCAGCCCTGTGCACGAGCCTCGACAGCTGGGTCTTTGCTTCGCCAATGCCGTAGCTGGACATGCCGGCACGATAGCGCACTTGGCTAACTTGGCCAAGCAAGCTGTTGTGTGAGATCCATGTCGGCCTCCGCGCTGCGCGTGGGCCAGCCACGTACCGACCCCAGGCCCGAAGGGCGATCCTAAAAATCCTTCCCGACACCCAGCCCGCATCGCGACTACGCGCTTGCGCCGGTCCGGACCATAAGCTCTCGCGCCAGTGCACGATCCGATCTCATACTTCCAGGCGGTGATCCTCGGCCTCACGCAGGGGATCGCCGAGCCGTTCCCGATCTCGAGCCTCGGGCACGCCGTTGTGCTGCCGCGGCTGCTTGGCTGGAGCATCCACCAGAACGACCCCTTCTTCCTCACCTTCCTCGTCGCCACCCACCTCGCCACCGCGATCGTGCTGCTGCTCTTCTTTCTGCGCGATTGGGTCAAGATCGTCGAGGGCCTGCTGCGCTCGCTGCGGATGCGCGAGGTTCGCGAGGACGACGTCTACGCGCGCCTCGGGTGGCTGCTCGTCGTGGGGACGATCCCCGCGGGCGTCATCGGCCTGCTGTTGCAGGAACCGCTGCGCAAACTGTTTGCCTCCGCCTCTCTCGCTGCGGCCTTCCTGATCGTCAACGGGTGTGCGCTGCTGGTCTTCGAGCGGCTGCGCCGGCGCCCCCCGCAGCCCGGCGATTACCTTGGGGACGCCGACGCCCGCATCGCCAAACGCAACTGGCGCCAGGCGATCGCGATCGGCACCTCGCAGGCCGCCGCGCTCATTCCTGGAATCTCGCGCTCGGGCTTCTCGATGGGGGGCGGCCTGCTCAGCGGCCTCTCCAACGAGGACGCCGCCCGCTACGGCTTCCTGCTCGCCACCCCCATCATCCTCGCCGCCGCCGCGCTGAAGCTGCCCGAACTACTCGGCCCCCAGGGCAACGGCGTGCGCGGCCCCGCGCTGGTTGCCGGCCTCTGCGCCGCCGCCACCACGTTCTTCGCGGTCAAGTTCCTGATGCGCTTCTTGCAAACCAACCGCCTCTCCCACTTCGGGTACTACTGCATCGGCTTCGGCGCGTTCTGCACGCTGGTGTTCGCGCTGGAAGGGTGACGCCGCCGCTGGAGGGGTGACGCTGCGAGGCTAGGCCGGCGCTGCGAGCTAAGCGGCGCCGGCGTCGCCGGAGGAGTGCGATGGGTTCGAGTCCGCGGCGCGTGCTTTCGGGCCCGTCTGGAACCACGCGAACGCGAAGCACGCCAGTGCTACGACCACCGCGGCGATGCCGTGCTTGGTGTGGTGGTGGTTCGCTTCGGCGCTTCCCGCCGAGGTGTGGCCGGGAAAGAACGCGGGCAGCGAGTGCTCAGGCTCGACGAAGTACACGATCGCCACCACGACCAGCACCACGCCCACGATCACCGCGGGCAGGACCAGCTTGCGCAGGGTGTCGCTGCTCATCGCCGGGAGGCTACACCGCCCCCGCCGGGCTGGTCGCCGTGTGAGGATTCTCTCACCCGGCGCGTCGCACGCCCATCACGCCCGCTCGGTGGCTGCGGGCTGGCGCTCCACGAGCTCAGGCTCGCTCGGCTCGCCGGCGGCAGTGTCGCGGCGCAGGGCACCGACGATCGCCAGCGACGCCACCGACACTGCCGCGATGATCGCGAGCAGCGCGGCGTCCCCGCCCGGCCACGCGACCCCCACGCCCTCCGCCACCCAGAACACTCCGAAGGAGCTCAGCATCACCCCGACCGCGAACTTCATCGCGTTCTCCGGCACCCTCGCCAGCGGCGC
>JBOGYA010000218.1:0-5092 GCA_050696515.1 Solirubrobacteraceae bacterium | reverse complement strand
CGCCGCGAGCGGCCAGCTCGCCGGCATCTCCGCGCCGACCACTCCCCGCACGTACGCTTCCAGGGGGATCGTGCGGACCTTCCCGCCCATCTGCACCCGCACCTTCGTCTGCTGGGAGACCGTGCCGAGGGCCGTGCCGGTGTAGTAGTGCGCGAGGATCGCCTGGTAGGAGTACCCGTGCTGCGCGTACCCCAACGCCCCCTCCTGGCTCATCCCCACCCCGTGGCCGTCGCCCGCGCCCTGGACCACGAGCGTCGGCGACGCCGCTGTCGTCGTGGCGCACACGCCGGACATGAAGGTTGCGAGCAGTGCCGCCGCGAGGGGTCGCATGTACTCTGAATCGACCACGCCGCCCTCTGTCATGAGCCGCGAACGCCCTCCTCCACTCCAAGGACCGCCCGACCTCCTCACCGCGTCCAGCGGGCCGTTTTGCGGCGGCGGCCGATGGCTTCCGCGGCTCCATCGGATGAGGTGCGCGGATGTCCGATAGGAGCAGCGAGCGGGCCGTGCTGGACGGGGTCCCCACCGAGCTCTACATCGGCGGGCGCTGGCGGGCGGCCACCGGCTCGGGGACGCTCCCCGTCGAGGACCCCTCGACCGGGGAGACGCTCGTGGAGGTGGCCGACGCGCAGCCCGAGGACGCGCTCGCCGCGCTTGCCGCGGCCGCCGAGCACCAGGCCGAGTGGGCTGCGCACCCTCCGCGTGAGCGCGGGGAGATTCTGCGCCGCTCCTACGAGGCGCTGACCGCGCAGCGCGAGGAGCTTGCGCTGCTGATGACCCTGGAGATGGGCAAGGCCCTGGCCGAGTCCCGCGCCGAGGTCGCTTACGCCGCCGACTTCCTGCGGTGGTTCTCCGAGGAGGCCGTCCGCATCCACGGCCGCTACATGGTCAACACGACAGGAGCCGGGCGCATCCTCACGATGCGCCAGCCCGTCGGCCCCTGCGTGTTCGTCACCCCGTGGAACTTCCCGATGGCGATGGGCGCCCGCAAGCTCGCCCCCGCGATCGCCGCCGGCTGCACGATCGTCGTCAAGCCCGCCCAACAGACGCCTCTCTCGATGCTCGCCCTCACGCGGATCCTCGAGGAGGCGGGGCTCCCCGGCGGGGTCTTGAACACGATCACCGCCCGCCACTCCGGCGCCGTGATCGAGCCGCTGCTGCGCGACCCCCGCACCCGCAAGCTCTCTTTCACCGGCTCCACCGAGGTCGGGCGCACCCTGATCGAACAGTCCGCTGAGCAGATCCTGCGCGTCTCGATGGAGCTCGGCGGTAACGCCCCGTTCGTCGTCTTTGCCGACGCCGACCTCGACGCCGCCGTCGAGGGTGCCCTCACCGCGAAGCTGCGCAACGTCGGCGAGGCGTGCACGGCCGCCAACCGCTTCCACGTGCACGAGTCCCTCGCGGAGGAGTTCGCCGGGCGGCTCGCCGCGCGGATGGGCGCGCTGCGGGTGGGGCGCGGCACCGAGCCCGGCACTGACGTCGGGCCGCTGATCGACGAGCGCCAGCGCGCGATCGTCACCGAGCTGGTCGGCGACGCCCGCGACCGCGGCGCCGAGGTGCTCACGGGGGGGCGGGCGCTGGACGGCCCCGGCTACTTCTTCGCCCCCACCGTCCTCGCCGGCGTGCCTCCCGACGCCCGCGCGCTCGCCGAGGAGATCTTCGGGCCCGTCGCCCCCGTCGCCACGTTCTCCACCGAGGAGGAGGCCCTGCGCGCCGCCAACCGCACGCCCTACGGCCTCGTTGCCTACCTTTACACCCGCGACTTGGACCGCGCGCTGCGCGTCGCCGAGGGCCTTGAAACCGGCATGGTCGGCCTCAACCAGGGCATCGTCTCGAACCCCGCCGCCCCCTTCGGCGGCGTCAAGCAGTCGGGGTTCGGGCGTGAGGGCGGCTTCGAGGGGGTCGGGGAGTACTTGGAGACCAAGTACGTCGCGGTGGCGGTGTAAGGCTCGGGCTACCTGATGGCAGTAGGAACCGGGGTATAGCGATAGTAGTAGGGGTGGGGTCAGTAAGTAAAAATCCGAGTTGTGTATAACCATCGTCAGACAAGGTTCGGAAAGTTATATATGTACCCCACCCCTGCGACGCCATCCACATCCATCGTCGACCACGAACGCCCACCCGGGCGCTCCGACTCAGGGGCGCTCCGACTCAGCCCTTTTTCAGCTGTTCGATGTCGACCGCGTTCGCGGGCGCCGCAAGCGAGACCGGCTTATTCCATTCGCTGAAGGTGATCGCGCCGCCGCCGGTGCCGTTCTTGGCGATCTGGATCGGGTACGCCGTCCCCGTCGTGGCGACGTACAGAGTCCCGTTCTGAGTGGTGTCCTTGACGCCCACGACCGCCTGCCCGTTGACGGTTCTCGTCCCGGCGGCCACCAGCGCTTTGCCGCTCGTCGTGAGGGCCGCATCGAGCAGTTTGCGCAGGTCGGTCAGCGAGGAGAGCCCCGCGAAGCTCGCGTTTGACACAGGCGCCTTCAGCCACTTCCCCTGTAGCAGTTGCGCGCCCGCGGAGCCGGCGAAGTGGCTGTAGAAGGCGGGGCTGCCGTTGATGTAGATCGAGTTGCCCACCTCGATTATTTCGAAGCTCAGCCCGTTCTCCGAGAGCCGCCCGCGCCCGCCCTTGCCCGCGACGAGACTGAGGTCGAGCGTGATCGGAGTGCCGCCAGTGACGCTCGAGCCCGAGACGTGCACCGAGCTCGCGCCGTCCGCTGCGGCCCTCGCCGCCGCCACGATTTCGGCCGGGGACTTCGACGCGACGCCGTTGCCCGAGGACGATGAGGAGGAGTCCCCACAGCCGGCGAGCGCAGTGAGGAGGAGCATGAACGACAGGGCTGCGGCCGATGGGGGCCGGGGGAGCCGGATGCGCACGAGCGTGACTCTATCCCAGCGCCCGGATGGTTGACCCGAGCGCCGGGATGGCCGGGCCCGCGCGCACGCGCCCCCACCGATCGAACATTCGTCCACTTCCCCTCACCACGCTCAGCCGGCGCGGCGGTTGTGCCGAGCGCGCGGGGCGAGGAGCTGAAATCCAGTGGAAATGCCCGAACGGTGGAGTAACCTCGAACGTGTGGGAGTGCCACCCGCCGCCGAGGATGCGACCGGCAGCCGCCTGCGCGCGCTGCTCCCGTGGACGCCGCTCGCGGCGGTGATCGCCGCTGCCGCGCTCGGGGCAGTGCTCGCTCCCACCGCGGGCCTCGCCGCGGTGTACGTGGCCGTGCTCACCGCCGCCGCCGTCCTCTTGGGCTGGCGCGCCGGGGAGGGCCGCCGCGGAGCGCTGCAACGCGAGATCGAGCACCGCTCCGGCGAGCTGCACAGGGCGCTCTCCGAGCTCGAGATCGCGCAGTCGGAGACCGTGCGGCGCCTCTCGATGGCTGTCGAGTTCCGCGACGAGGACACCGGCGCGCACATCGAACGGATCGGGCGCTTCTCGACGCTGCTCGCCGAGCGGCTCGGCCTCGACGGCGAGCTGTGCGAGCGGCTCGCCTACGCGGCTCCCCTGCACGACGTGGGCAAGGTGGCGATCCCCGACGCGATCCTGCTGAAGCCCGGCCCCCTCACCGCGGAGGAGCGCGCGATCGTGGAGACCCACGCCGAGGAGGGCCACCGGCTCTTGCGGGGCTCCTCCTCCTCGATCCTCGACATGGCGGCCACGATCGCCCTGAGCCACCACGAGAAGTGGGACGGGAGCGGCTACCCGCGCGGCCTCGCGGGCGAAGAGATCCCGATCGAGGGGCGGATCGTGGCGGTCGCCGACGTGTTCGACGCGCTCACCAGCGACCGCGTGTACCGCGGCGCCTACTCCATCGAACAGGCGGTGCAGCTGATGCGCGAGCAGCGCGCGCGCCACTTCGACCCGGAGCTGCTGGACATCTTCCTCGAGGTGCTCTCGAGCTCCGGCCCCGACGCCCGCCAGCAGCTCACCGCCGACCCGAAGGCGCTCCTGGAAGGGGTGCTGGAGACGTATCTCGGGGCGCTCGAACGCGGCGACGCGGAGACCGCGGAGGGCGCGATCGCGCAGGCGATCGAGGACGGCGTGGCGGCGACGGAACTGCCGGGGGCGGTGATCGAACCGGCGTTGCGCCGCGTGGCGGAGCTCAGGGAGCGGGGCAAGATCGACGCGGAGCGCGAGCGGGCGGCACTGGGGATCGCGCGCAGAGTGCTGGCGACGCTGCGCCGCTACATGCTGGGCCACAACGAGGAGCCCGAGGCGCTGGAGCGGATCGACGCGACGATCGAGCTCGTCGAGGGGCTGGTGGGGCGCGCGGCGGAGCGCGAGCCGCGGCCCGAGCGAGCCGCCGACGCGCAGACCGTCGCCTAGCCGGGTCTCGCCGGACCCAAGTGGGTGGGCGGGTCCCCAATCCCGATAGATTCCACGCGATGTCCAATCGCGCCCTGGTCACCGGCGGAGCCGGGTTCATCGGCTCGCACCTCGTGGACGCCCTGCTCGCCGACGGCTACGAGGTGAGCGTGGTCGATGACCTCTCCTCGGGCAGCGCCGACAACGTGGCGGAGGGGGCGCAGCTGCACGTGCTCGACATCACCGACCGCATGGCGCTGCACGGCGCGATCGCGCAGGCAGCGCCGCGCGCGATCTTCCACCTCGCGGCGCAGGCCTCCGTGGTGGCGTCGGTCGCGGACCCGGGCCGCGACTGCGAGGTCAACGTGCAGGGCACGCTCAACGTGGTCGACGTTGCCGGGCGCATGGGTGTGCCGGTCGTGTTCACCTCCACGGGCGGGGCGCTGTACGGGGACGCGGCCCCGATGCCCACCCCCGAGCAGCGCATCCCGGAACCGCTCTCCCCCTACGGGGCCTCGAAGTGGGCGGCGGAGGCGTACGTCAACACGTGGTCGCTCTCCTCCGGCGTCCCCCACACGGTGTGCCGCCTGGGCAACGTCTACGGCCCCCGCCAGAGCCCCCATGGCGAGGCGGGGGTGGTGGCGATCTTCAGCCACCGCCTGCACACCGGGCAGGCGCCGACCCTGTACGGCCACGGCACCCCGACCCGCGACTACGTGTACGTCGAGGACGTGGTGCGCGCCCTGCTGGCCGCCTCCGGTCGCCGCGGCACGTTCAACGTCGCGACGGGCGTGG
>JBOGYA010000217.1:0-5105 GCA_050696515.1 Solirubrobacteraceae bacterium | reverse complement strand
GGCCCGTGCTCGCCAACGGGCTTCCCCGCGGCAGCCTCCCCCCCGCGATGGCGCTCGCCCTCGCCGCCGCGGAGCGCCGCGCCGCGACGCTCGCGGTGCCCTGGTACGTGACGACCGAAGCCGGCGGCCTCACCGGGCCCGCGGTGGCGGTCGGGGGACTGCTCAAGGCCTACGCCACCCTCACACCGCGCGGGTGGCGGTTCATCGCGGCGGCGCTCGCCCCCCGGTCCGCTGCCGAGGCTTCCTTCCTGCGTGCCAACGCCGGGCTGTACATCTACTCCGTCTACGACGGCCACTACGACCTCTCGCTCGTCGGCAAGGCCCTCCAGAGCGCCTACGCCAAGCTCGGCGGCTCCCCCGCGTTCGGCGGGTCGCTCACGCTCCGCCAGGTCGAAGCCCTCGCCCGCACCTACTCCATCGCCGCCACCCGGCTCGCGCCGCACCCGTCGGTGGGGGTGGGGGTGTAGGGACCGTGTACAGCGGAGTGGTGCTGCTGCCCAAACGCTATGCGGCCACCGGGGGCTCGTAGAGCGCGCTCGTAGCCGCCACTGACACTCCGTATGCCTGGAGATCGACCGGCACGCGAGGGGAGGTCAGAGGACCAAGCTTGCGCAGCGCATCGAGTGTTGTCGAGAGGTCGATATCGCCGGTGGCCTGCGGGGTCGGACGGAACATGACCTCCTGGCCGTCGGGAAACACGAGCACGAACGGCGCCCTGCTCTCAACCGCATCGGCCACCGCCGCTCCGAACTTCGGCAGATCGCTCGGAATGACGACGGCGCCGTCGGGCCAGCGGTGTGTCTCCGAGAGCATCTCGGTCTCCATCGCGACAAGCGCCTGCTCGGCGGCTGCTCCTAGCGGTCGTTTCGCCATGCTTCGAGGATATCGCGGGCGTGCTCGCGAAGAAAGTCGCGCGCCGCGGGGACGCCCTCGCGTGCTGAGCCCTGGTGGAAAGGCTCCGCGGGTAGCTTGCGCGTTCCGTCGTAGCGGTGGATGTGGGTGCCCTTGCCCTCGGCGTTGTCAATCAAGCAGACCGTCTGCCACCCGTGGGCGGTCTGCGCCTGAAGCATGACGGAGAACTTCAGATCGCCCGGTCGTCCCCGGTAGCGGACGAACACCCTCCCCTCGGGTAGACGGATCTCGAATGCGCGCTCCTCGCTCAAGCGGTGCAGTATTCCAGGGCCACCGTCGGCCGGCGCTCGTATGTCGGCTCCGACGCAGGAACCGTCGCGCACGCGCCTAACAACGAGCGCATGGCAGATTTCGACCACAGCCACACCACTGCGGCCGGGCAGCGACGGCCCCGCGTCGCCGCTCCCGTGGAGGCCGCGAGCAACGCCAAACCCCAATAGAATCGGGCCTAGAGGGCACGTAGCTCAGTGGGAGAGCGCTCGCTTCACACGCCACGCGCCGCTTGCGCCGAAAATGCCCTGATCGCCAGTGTTCATCGGGGGTTGTAGCCGTCAGCCCGTGGCACGGATGCGGCGGGATTGGACGCGATTCCGCGGGATTTGGGCACCAGATCGTCGCTGGTGCCCAAACGTCATCGCCTAGCGTACCGGGTCATCACGACTGCAAATGCTAGAAGCGTCTCAATACCACGTTGCATGGTTTCCGGGATCTCAGTCCCAGCCAGCGTGACCGCGAACAAGACGAACGCGATAACGATCATCTCCGCGATCCGCTTCTGCTGATCGAGCATCTGGGTCAAGTCAGTCGTCGCCATAGCCACGATTGTAGGCGCCGCACATGCGGATTCCGCGGACACCAGACCCACAGCGGGCGCGAATCTCGCGAGCTGACAAAGGCCCGTCACCTCGTAGCACTGACAAGGAGGCGAAGCCGACGCCTCCGGTGCACGTAGCGGCGGCCACCCGGCCGCGACAACTCCCGCCGTCGGCTCTGCCCGTAGTCCTCGCGCGCCTCGACCAGCGACTCGCGCATCCCCTGGGTGCTGCCTTTCCGGCGCCGCCTCGCGCCCTGGGATCATCCGGCCATGCCCAAGGACCGGATACGAGAACTGCTCCTCGCCCCCCGACGTGCTCGTCGTAATCCGGCGCTCAAGCACTCATCCGATCGAGTACGCGATCATCCTCTTGGTCGAGCGCAACGGGACGTGGCATACGGTGCGGACCTTCGACAATGCCCACGCGCCCGAAGAGCACCATGAGCACCGCTACGTCGGCTCCGAGAAGCAGGCCCCGGTAGTCACGCTGGGTCCGGTCAATGAAGCGATGCACGCCGTCGAGGTTAAGGTGCTTGGCGGCTGGGGCGATATCGTTCGTAGCTGGGAGGACACTCGATGAGCGACACAGTAGAGAAGACCCACAAGCTGTTCATGGAAGCGTCGCTCAGCGACGACGATCTTGGGTACCCCGACAGGGTCGCGTTCATCCCAGGCGATCAGGAGTGGGCCGACGAGGCCCTCTGGCGCAATCTCACGGAGGGCCGCGCGACCGTCCTCGTCAGCGACGATATCGAGCTGCTGTTGATCCCGCTGCCCCGGAGCCTGATCGACCGGCTACGCGGGCGCGTCGGCGTCAACGTGACCCATCGCGCCCACGGACACGTCGCGCCCTACGCAACCGCCAGCCGGCTGGGTCGCCATCCCGTGCGCCAGATGCGCGAGCTGGCGCACGCATAGCGAGCGGCGCCTGCGCCGCGGGCATAGTCCACTACGCCCGGCCAGTCCACCCGTCAGGCGCCGCACCCGGCACCCATGCTCGCGTGACACCGCCGCCCTCTTGGCGAAGTTCCCGGCTGTAGTCGCCGAGCTGCACGTGGAAGGCCAGCTCGTGCCGCGGGTCGTCCGCCACTTGGTCGATCCAGTCGCGCCAGACGACGAGCGCACACAGCGTCTCGACGTGCGATGAGTCCTCCCACCAGCCGTCTTTCAGGTGTGCCAGCTCGCGCGGGTAGCGCCCGTAGAGGGCGACGATCGAACCCCACATGACGGATCGCCATTCCTGGTCGCCGAGAACTGGCTCGATCCAAGGGGCGTGGCGGTCGGAGTCTGGGGCCTCCGTTGGCGGCGAGGCTGAGATAGAGGCGTGGTCTCGCCGGAGGTCCTTGCCTTCGGCGAGACAGGCGCGGACCATCTGGGTCGCGACGCGCGACGCCGGTTCTCCGCGCTGTTCGGCGAGGGCTTCCAGCTGGGTCATTGTTGGGTCCGGCAGGGTGATCTTCATCGCCGAGAGCGGTGGGCGGAAACTCGTTGGCCGTTTTCGCCGGCTCAGGTCATTAACACCGATGGCCCACAACACACGGACACAACCGCCCGCAGCCTCACCGCCGCCGCCGGCCGGACCCTTTCTTGACGCAGCATCCATTGAGGCCGTGGCGCGGCGGGTGGTCGAGCTGATCCACGACGAAGGTGGCTCCTCCACAGCCCGGCGGCTTGTTGACGCAGCGACGCTCGCCGCCGAGTTGGGAGTCGATCGCTCCTGGGTCTACGCACACCGCGCCGAACTCGGCGCTATCCAGCTTGGGACCGGCTCGAAGGAGCTGCCAGCCCGCAACAGGCCGGAGCGAGCACTCGCCATGCTCGTGATGCCCGACGGGGAGCCGCTGCCCGAGCGGGCGTGCGAGCAATGCGGTGGGGAGATACCACCAGAGCGTTATAAACGGGCGCTGTTCTGCTCGGATGGCTGCGCCAAGCGCGCCGCTTACATCCGCGAAGAGAGCGAGCGGTTGCTCCCTCCGGGAGCGGGAGGGGTTCGAGCGCCAACGCATCGAGTCGGGCGGCGCTACTGGAGAAGCCCATCGCGACGGCTGGGGGTGATGCGTGATGGCCCGTCGAGCTACAGGGCAGGTGCTCCAGCGGGCGAGCGGGGCGTGGGCGCTTCGCTTCCGCGCCTGCGGAGCCCGGCAGTACGCGACGCTCGGCACCGCCGCGGAAGGCTGGACTCGCGCGAAGGCGCAGACGGAGCTACACAACGTCCTCGCCGACGTGCGGCGCGGTATCTGGCGCCCGCCTGTCGTGGAGGTCCTACAGGCTCCGCGAGAAATGCCCACCTTCCACGTGTTCGCATCGGAGTGGTTCGAGCGCCAGAAGGTCGAGGGCGGCCGTCGCGGCAGTGGGCTCACCAACGCCGGGAGGGCCGATCTGGAGTGGCGGCTATCCAGCCACGTGCTGCCTGCGTTCGCGTCCCGGCGGCTGGATCAGATCACCGTCGAGGACGTGGACCGCTACCGGCTGGGCAAGGTCCGTGAAGGCAAGCTCGGCGTCACGTCGATCAACAAGACGCTCACGACGCTCGCCGCGATTCTGGAGGCGGCGGTCGAGTACGGGCTGATCGATCGCAATCCCGCGCACGGCAGACGGCGACGGCTCCCAGCCGTGGCGCCCCGGCGGTCGTGGCTTGACCGGGCCGACCATATAGCGGCGCTGCTCGACGCCGCCGGCGAGCGCGACAAGCGCGCCACGGTCTGCCGCGGCCAGCAGCGCGCGCTGCTCGCCGCGCTCACCTTCGCCGGCCTGCGGATCGGCGAGGCGCTGTCCCTGCGCTGGCGCGACGTGGACCTCGCACGCGGCACGATCACCGTCCGCGCCGCCAAGACCGACGCGGGCGTGCGTACCGTGAACCTGCTCCCGGTGCTGCGCGACGAGTTGGGCACGTACCGGGCGCGTATGCGCCCACCGGCCGACGCGCTGGTGTTCGGGACCGCCACAGGCAGACGGCAGGGCGCAACCAACGTCCGACGGCGAGTGCTCGCCAAGGCCGTCGAGCTTGCCAACGCGAAGCTCGCCGAGAATGAGGTCGGGCCTCTTCCCGAGGGCCTGACGCCTCACTCGCTGCGGAGGACGTTCGCCTCACTCCTGTTCGCCATCGGCGAGGCGCCGCCCTACGTGATGGCGCAGATGGGACACGCAACGCCAAACCTCACACTGGCGATCTACGCGCGGCAGATGGACCGCCGCGACGGCGAGCCCGAACGTCTGAAGTCGCTCGTGGAGGGACGCGATTGGGCACCAATGGGCACCAGCCCGGCCGAGAGGGCGCCAGCCGAGACGGCCGGCAACCCCACAGAGCCAATAGAATCAGGGCTTGAGGGCACGTAGCTAAGTGGGAGAGCGCTCGCTTCACACGCGAGAGGTCGGTGGT
>JBOGYA010000216.1:0-5117 GCA_050696515.1 Solirubrobacteraceae bacterium | reverse complement strand
GGTCCCCCTCGTGTGCCCGTCCTGCGGCGAGCGCCACCCCCGAGCGAGCGCTTCTGCCCGCGCTGCGGGATGCCGCTGGTGTACGCCGCGGGCGAGGGGGGCGCCGGCGGCGCGGGCTCTCACCTGCCTCTGGGGGAGATGTGGCAGCGGGCGAGGAGGGTCAAGCCGCAGTACTCCGAGGGCGCGCTCGTGCGGGTGGTGGGGGCGCGCAACCTGACGGAGGCCGACTTCATTCAGAACCTCCTGCTGGAGGAGGGCATCCCCTCGATGCAGCGCCGCGCACGGGGCTTCGACGTGCCGGACTTCCTCGCGGCCGGCCCACGCGACATCCTCGTCCCGGCCTCCGGCGTCACGGCCGCGCGCGACGTGCTGCTGCAGAGCGAGCTGCTCCCCACGGGGCAGGCCGCGCTGCCGTGGGGCCCCACCGCGTGGCGGGTGCTGGCGGGACTGCTGCTGGGCCTCGCGGTGCTCGCGCTGCTGGTGTGGCTGCACCCCTGAGGGCTAGGCTAGTACGGGCTGAGGCGAGCCCACCTCGCGGGTGATGGTCTCGATTTCCTCCGAGGCGCGCTCGAACTCGTCGTCGGAGAGCACGGGGGTGCCCTCGAAGGGGAGATCGCGCTGGAGCTCCAGCCAGGAGCGGCAGCCAAGGTACTCCTCGCGGACCTTCACGGTGACGGGCCGGGGAATGCGGTAGGTGCGCAGCAGCAGCACGTGCAACGGGTGGCGGGGCTTCCAGGCGAGGCGCTTCTCGGCGTAGTCGGTGCGCCACACGTAGAAGGGGGAGAGCGCGTCCACGCAACGGGGATCGTTGATCGTGAAGTGGCCCGCGACTTCGGCCCACGCGCGGATGCGTACGCGGTCGGGCTGCTGGAGGTGGCCGTTGGCGGCGAGCGCCTGCAGGGAGGGCTCGCCCTCGCTCCACACGCCCTCCTCGAGCGCGCGGCGCAGCTCGGGCTGGTGGGACTCGCGTACGAGGTCGTTGCGTTGGTGGTCGAAGGTGGGGTACAGGAAGAAGCGCTCGTGCTCCAGCCGGAAGTGCTTCTCGGCCTCGCGGATGCCACCCTTGCGCAGGGTGATGAGCTGCTCGCCTTCGGCGAGGGCGCGGACGGTGACCGCCCATTCCTTCAAAGCAATTGGCATGGCAATGTAAGGGGGGAAGAGGTTCTCTAGGTGTTGGTGCGTGCAACCGCGGCGCCCTGGAGGGTGGCGAGCCGCTCTGCTTAAGATACGAAATCCTAGCGGAAATGCCAAATCGCCTGCAAATGAGCGTATTTTTTTGGTGCCTTTCCGTATACAAAGTCATGCGGAGGGCCGTTCAGGGGGTCCGTGGCCCCCTCCGCCGGGGGTCTCGATGCGCAGGCGCTCCCCCGGGCGCAGGACGCCCGTGGCCTTCCCGGGCAGCTCGCGGACTTCTGGATGAAGAATAGGATCCCGCCCACCCCGGCTCGCCGGCCTCCGGCCAGCTGCGCCACCCTCTAGGAGCAGGTTGCGCCCGCGCGCTCCGGGCTGCCCGCCATGCGCGCCCGGCGGGGGGTGGCGGCGGCGCTCGGTGATCAGTGAGAACGTCATCTCGCGCAGTGCCTCGACCTCGCGTACGACCCCCTCGCCGCCGCGGTGGACGCCCGCGCCCCCGGAGCCGCGGCGCAGCGCGTAACGGGTCACGCGCAGCGGCAGCTCGCGCTCGAGCGCCTCGACGGGGGTGTTGAGCGTGTTGCTCATCGCCACGTGCACCCCGGAGGGGCCGGGGGCGTCCGGGCAGGCGCCCTGGCCGCCCCCGAGCGTCTCGTAGTAGCTGAAGCGCTCGTCGCCGAGGGTCAGGTTGTTCATCGTGCCCTGCCCGAGGGCGCGCCCAAAGGCGGCGAGCACGAGGTCGGCGACGCGCGAGGAGGTCTCGACGTTACCGGCCGCCACCGCCGGGGCGGTGCCGTTGACGGGCAGGGCGTTCAGGAGGCAGCCCTCGGGGACGCGCACCTCGACCGGCCGGTAGGCCCCGGCGGAGGGTGGGATGTCGGGGTCGGTGAGTACGCGCACGGCGAAGTAGCACGCGGAGCGGGTGACGGCTAGGGGGCAGTTGAGGTTGCCCGCGTGCTGGGAGGCGGAGCCGGCGAAGTCGAGGATCAACCGCTCCCCCGCCACGGTGGCGCGCAGGCGCAGCACGAGGTCGCCCTCGATCGCCTCCAGCACGTCCTGCGCCTCGCGGGTCCCGTCGGGCAGCACGGCGAGGCAGGCGCGGGTGCGGCGCTCGGCGTAGTCGAGCACGGCGTCGAACCCCTCGCGGAGTCGTTCGGGTGGGCGGGCGCCGATTCCTCGCTGCGCCAGCTCGGTGAGGCGCAGGGCGCCGATGCGGTTGGCGGCGAGCTGGGCGCGCAGGTCGGCGCGGCGTTCCTCGGGCTGGCGCATCTGGGTGACGACCTCCTCGATCGCCTCCGGGGTGGCGGGGCGCGGTGAGATCACGACGCCCTCCTCCTCCAGGGTGCAGGAGTCGGCGGGCATCGACCCCGGCACCCGCCCGCCGACGTCGGCGTGGTGGGCGCGGCTGGCGGCGAAGCCGACCAGGACACCGTCCACGAGCACGGGGGTGATGAGCGTGATGTCGGGCAGGTGGGTGCCCCCGGCGAAGGGGTCGTTGAGCATCCAGGAGACCCCGGCGGAGTGGTCTTCCCCCAGCACGGCGGCGACGGCGGCGGGCATCGAACCGAGATGCACGGGGATGTGCTCGGCCTGCATCACCATCTGCCCGCGCGCGTCGAACAGCGCGGTGGAGGCGTCGCGGCGCTCCTTGATGTTGGGCGAGCGCGCGGAGCGGATCAGCGCGGCGCCCATCTCCTCGCAGGCGGCCCGCAGCGCCCCGGTGAGGACCTGCAGCTCGATTGGGTCGAGGGTCACGTGTGGAGCCCCGTGCGTGGGGTGCAAGGGAGGGAGTCATTGGAGATCGTCCACGCGGGTGGGTGCGGGCACTCAGCGCGTGGGCGCGGAGCCTCCGTGCTCCGCGTCGGCGCGTGTGTCGCGGACCGTCTCATGACCCCTCTCCCACGTCGCGCAGGAGCACGGTGCCGTAAGCATCGACCTCCCCCTCCCACCCGGGGGGCACGTACAGCGTGGACCCCGGCAGCGCGCAGATCGTGGGTCCCTCGATCCTGGTGCCCGGCGGGGGCTCGCCGGCGGCTCCCTCCAACCGCAGAGAGGGTGCGGCGCCCCACGCGGAGGCGCGGATCGTGACGAGCTCCACCTCCACGCCGTCGTCGCGGTAGCCGTAGCGCTGCTGGTGGGTCTGCGCGAACGCCTCGCGGAGGGCATCTGGATCGGGCGGTCCGCTGCCCTCCCCATCGATCGCCAGCTCGAAGGACTGCCCGCGGTAGCGCAGCTCGTAGCGGACCGTCACCCGCTCGGGCACTGCCCCCAGGTCCGCGCACGCCCGCGCCACCAGCGCGTCGCGCTCTTCGGTCAGGCGCCCGGCGGCGAAGGACTCCCCAGTGAGCATCACCGTGCGCGCCGTGTCCCGCCGGGGCGCCGCGGCGGCGAGGCCGAGCGCGCACAGCACCCCGGAGGCACGCGGGCAGAGGATGCGGCGCATCCCCAGCGCCCGCGCGAGCGCCGCCGCGTGCAGGGGGCCGGCGCCGCCGAACGGCATCAGCGCGAAGCCGCGGGGGTCGATGCCGCGCTCCACCGTCATCGTGCGCAGCGCCCTCGCCATCTCGGCCTCCGCGACGCGCACGATCCCCTCGGCGCAGCGCTGCGTGCCAAGAGGGTGGCGCAGTCGGCCGAAGGCCGGCGAGCCGGGCCCCTCTTTTTCGGTCAACCCGAGCGTGGCCGCCAAGCTTGCGACCGCGCGCTCCGCGGCGTCGCGGTCGAGCTCCAGGCCCCCCGCGAGCGGGGCGTCCGCGGGCAGGCGCCCGAGCAGGAGGTTGGCGTCGGTCACCGTCGGGTCCTCTCCGCCGCGCCCGTAGCACGCCGGGCCGGGGTCGGCGCCCGCGGAGCGAGGACCCACGCGCAGCGCTCCCCCGGGGTCACGCCACGCGATCGAGCCGCCGCCCGCGCCGACGGTGTGGATGTCGAGCATTGCAAGCGCCAGCGGCCGTCCCGCCACGGCACCCTCCGCGGTCTCCGCGACGCGGCCCCCTTCGATCACGCACACGTCGCACGAGGTGCCACCCATGTCGAAGCACACCACGTCGCGCTCCCCCGCCAGCCGCGCCAGCGTGAGCGCGCCCCCCACCCCGCCCGCGGGTCCGGAGAGCACCGTGAGCGCCGCGTGCGCCGCGGCGCCCTCCGCGTCCGTGAGCCCCCCCGAGGACTGCATCACCGCGGGCCGCGTCAGGCCCACCGCGTCGGCCTCCGCGCCGAGGCGGCGCAGGTAGGAGCCCACCAGCGGGGACACCGCCGCGTCCACCTCGGTGGTCGCGGCCCGCTCGTACTCGCGGAACGTGCCGACGAGCTCGTGCGAGAGCGACACGTGCGCGGTGGGCACGCGCTCCGCGATCAGCTCCCCGACCATGCGCTCGTGCTCGGGGTGCGCGTAGGAGTGCAGCAGCACGACCGCCACGGACTCGACTCCTGCCCCGTCCGCCAGCCTCGCGCCGGCCACCTCCTCCACGAGCGCTCGCGCCCGCTCGGGATCGAGTGTCCGCAGGGGGCCGTCGGGGGTCATCCGCTCGGGCGCCCCGAAGCGCAGCTCCGGCGGGGCCAGCGGGGCGGGACGGGCCTCGCACAGCCGGTACAGGCTCGCCCGCGCCTGGCGCCCGAGGGCGACCACGTCGGTGAAGCCCTCCGTGGCGACCAGCGCCGTGCGCGCGCCGCCGCCCTCCAGCAGCGCGTTGGTCGCCACCGTCATCCCGTGCGCGAAGCGCTCCACCTCGCGCGGCTCCGCGCCGGCGCGCGCGAGCACCGCACGCACCGCTTCCAGAACCCCTTGGTACTGCTCCCCCGGGCTGGTGGGGACCTTCGCGGTGTGCACCGCGCCGTCGCCCGCGATCAGCGCCGCGTCGGTGAAGGTCCCTCCGACATCCACGCCCAGCAGCATCGCCCAAGCCTACGGACCGCTCCCGATAGGGTCCTCTCGCGTAAAAAATGGCCCTCAGGCCGCCAGCGACTCCCGGTTCTCGGTGTCCGCGAGGTGC
>JBOGYA010000215.1:0-5140 GCA_050696515.1 Solirubrobacteraceae bacterium | reverse complement strand
GGAGGAGGCCGCCGCGCGCCGGCGGGGCCCGCTGCTGCTGGCGGCGGGGGCGGGCAGCGGGAAGACCTCGGTGCTCGTGGAGCGCTTCGTGAGGGCGGTGCGCGAGGACGGCGTCCCCCCGGGGCGGATCCTCGCGATCACCTTCACCGAGCGCGCCGCCGCGGAGCTGCGCGGGCGGGTGCGCGCGCGCCTGCTGGAGCTGGGCGAGCGGGAGGCCGCACGTGACACCGAGGGAGCCCCGATCGGCACCTTCCACGGCTTCTGCGCGCGCCTGCTGCGCATCCACGCGCTCACCGCCGGCCTCGACCCCGACTTCGCGATCCTCGACGAGGCCGGCGCGGGGCGGTTGCGGCTGCTCGCCTTCCGCCACGTGCTCGCGGCCCTGTTGGCTGGAGAGCGCCGCGAGGAGGCCGTCGAGCTGCTCGCCGCCTACGGCCCCGACCGGGTGCGGGGGATGGTGCTGGGGGTGTACGCCGAGCAGCGCAGCCGGGGGGTGAGCCTGCCGTCGCTGCCCGATGCGGCCCTCTCGGCGCGGGACCCCCACACCGGGACCTCTGCGTCAGAGCCACGATCGGGGTCGCCTGAGCTTGGCTCACACGCCCACCTCTCGGCGGTGCCGGCCGCCCCGCCGGAGCAGCCCGGGTCTTCGCCCGAATCCCCGACGCTGGATGCAATCCGCGCGTGCGAGCTGCTGGGCATGGCCCTCAAGGAGCTCGGGGGCCGCTACGCCGAGCTCAAGCGCGCGCGCTCGGCGCTCGACTTCGACGACCTCGAGCTGTGCGCCCGCGAGCTGCTGGAGCGCCACGAGGGCGTCCGCCGGATGTGGGCGGAGCGCATCGAGCTGCTGATGGTGGACGAGTTCCAGGACACCAACCGCCGCCAACTGGCGCTCTTGAGGCTGCTGGAGCGCGACAACCTGTTCACCGTCGGCGACGAGCTGCAATCGATCTACGGCTTCCGCCACGCCGAGGTGGAGCTCTTCCGCGAGCGCCGTCGTGAGCTTGAAGCGGAGGGGGCGGTGATTGCGCTGGCCCACAACTTTCGTAGCCGCCCCCCGCTGATCGCGGCGGTCAATACCGTCTTCCGGGAGCGTTTCGGGGACGCCTACACCCCGCTCCTCGCCGCCCGCGAGGATGGCCACAAGGACGGGCCGCTGGCCGAAACGGGCCCCCCGGCTTCGGTCGAGCTGTTGTTGACCGACAAAGGCGCCTGGTCGGAGCGGGGGGACCGGACCCCACTCACCCAGCAGCTCGCGCAAGATGTCGCCGGGGCGCTGCCGCCGGCGACCCTCTGGCGCCACGCCGAAGCGCGCCTGCTCGCACAGCGGGTCGCCGAGCTCGTGAGCACCGGGCAGGCCGCGGCGGGCGATGTGGCGGTGCTGCTGCGCGCCGCCGGCGACCTGCCGGTGTATGAGCGCGCCCTAGAGGAGCGCGGCCTGCGCACGCTCGCGGCCGTCGGCAGCTTTTGGGGCCATCAGCAGGTGGGGGACCTGCTGATGTGGCTACGCGCGCTCGCCTCCCCGCTGGATGAGCTCGCGCTCTACTCGGTGCTCGCCTCTCCGCTCGTGGGGCTCTCGAGCGACGGCCTCGCGCTGCTGGCGCTCCATTCCCGCGCGGCCGGGACCGGAGCCTGGGCGGCAATCGCGGCGGCGGAGGGTGTGAGCGTGGAGGGCGTGGGCATGGAAGGGGGCATGGAGGGGACGGGCACTGGAGTGGGCGTAGGAAGCGGGGGCATGGAGAGCACAGGTACGGAGGGCGTGGGGGAGGGCGGGAGCGCGGAGGGTGAGCTGTACGCGTGCCTACCCGCCCCCGATCGCGAGCGCCTCGCCCGCTTCGCCGAGCGCTTCGCCGCCGAGCGGCGTGACGCGCCGACGCACCCCCTCGCCGAGCTGCTGCTGCGCGTCCTCGCGCAGAGTGGCTACGAGCGGCACGTGCTCTCCCTCCCCTGGGGCGAGCGGCGCCTGGCCAACATCCACAAGCTGCTGCGCCTCGCCCGCCGCTTCGAAGCCGCGGAGGGCCGCGACCTGCGGGGCTTCCTCGACCACGTCGAGCACTCCCGCGCCCTCTCCGAGAGCTCCGAGCCCCACGCCCCCACCGGCTCTGCGCCCGACGCTGTGCGCCTGATGACGATTCACGCCGCCAAGGGCCTCGAGTTCCCGGTGGTGTGCCTCGCCGACCTCGGCCGCGCCGGCGCCGGCACGACGCGCGACCTGCTGGTGGACGGCGAGCGCATCGGCCTGCGCCTGGCGCGCCTCGACGGATCCCCGCCGGCTAGCTGCCTGCGCTACGAGGAGCTGTGCGAAGAGCGCCGTCACGCGGAAGCGGCGGAGGAGGAGCGGATCGTCTACGTCGCGATGACCCGCGCGCGGGAGCGCCTGCTGCTGAGCGGGTCCTGCGACTTCGAGCGCTGGCCCGGTGCGGATGGGGTGGGCGGGTTACCAATTCCGGGGGGCGGTGTGGAGCAGGGGGCCGGGCGAGCCAGGGTGGGGGGCGCTCCAATCGCTTGGCTCGTCGCCGCGCTCGTGCCCGAGTTGCCCGCGCTCGCCCGCACGCTGGAGCGGCCCGTCGTGGAGCTTGCCGTGGGCGGAGCTTTGGCCGATGGGGAGGCCATTCGCGATCGCGCGGGCACCGAGGGCCGGGCTTTGGTCCGCTGCTGGCTGAACAGCCCCGCCACCGTCGGGGCGGTCCTACGCAGGGACTCCCTGGGCGCGGCTATGCTCGTGGAATGAGGCCGATACGCTCCGCGAGCGGCCCGCTTGGATTGGAGCCCCACCCGCCACGGGCGGCGATTGCCGAGTCCGCGCACGGGGAGGACTCGGATGCGGCGCTGTTCGTTCGCGCACGCGAGCACGGCGACGTGCGCGCGCGAGAGCAGCTGATCGAGCGCTACCTCCCGCTCGCCCGTCGTCTCGCCCGCCGCTACCAGCGCGCGGAGGAGCCCCTGGAGGACCTCGTGCAGGTGGCCTCTCTGGGCCTCATCAAGGCGATCGACCGCTTCGACGTGGGTCGCGAAGTGGTCTTCTCCAGCTACGCCGTCCCCACGATCCTGGGGGAGCTCAGGCGCCACTTCCGCGATCGCACCTGGTCGGTGCGCGTCCCCCGCGATCTGCAGGAGCTCGCGCTGCGCGTGGACCACGCGGTCACGCGCCTCTCCGTGGGCGAGCGCCGCTCACCGTCCGTGAGCGAGATCGCCCACACTGTGGGCGTCTCCTCCGAGCAGGTGCTGGACGCGCTCGAGGCCGCCGCCGCCTACCGTGCGGCCTCGCTCGACGCCTCGCGCTCCGCCAGCGCCGGCGAGGAGGCCGGGGAGAGCGTCGCTGACACCCTCGGCACACAGGAGGCGGGCTTTCAGCGCGCCGAGGAGCGCGCCATTCTGGAGCCGCTGCTGGCCAGGCTCTCCCCCCGTGAACGGGTCGTCCTGCAGCTGCGCTTCGGCGAGGACCTCACCCAGGCGGAGATCGGCGAGCGCATCGGCGTCTCCCAGATGCAGGTCTCGCGCCTCATCCGCCAGGCGCTCGCGCGCATGCGCGCCGGGCTTGGGGCCGAGGAGAGTTGACATTGGCGGCATAGCCGTCCACACTGTGCCCATGCCACGTTCGATGTGGAAAGGGACGCTCACCTTCGGACTGGTCAGCGTGCCGGTCAAGCTCTACACCGCGGTCGTCCAGCGCAGCGTCCGCTTCCACCAGCTGCACGCCACCGACCACGCGCGCATCGTCCAGCGGCGCTACTGCTCGGCCGAGGGCGAGGAGGTCCCCTTCGAGGAGATCGTCAAGGGCTACGAGATCGCCCCCGGACGGCACGTCGTGATCGAGGCCGAGGAGTTCGCCGCCCTGGAACCCGCCTTCACGCGCACGATCGAGATCGAGGACTTCGTGCAGTACGACGAAATCGACCCCATCTACTTCGACCGTCCCTACTTCCTCACGCCCTCGCGGGGCGGCGCCCGCCCCTACCAGCTGCTCCTGGAGGCGATGCGCGACACCGGCAAGGTCGCGATCGGGCGCGTCGTGCTGCGCTCCCGTCAGCAGCTCGTCGCGATCTACCCGCGCGAGGAGGCTCTGATGATGACGACCATGAACTTCGACGACGAGGTCCAGCGCACCGCCGAGCTCACCGAGCTCCGGGAAGCGGCGGACGTGCAGCTGGGCGAGCACGAGCTCGCGATCGCGCACCGGCTGGTCGAGTCCATCGCCCGCCCCTTTGACATCGCCAACTACCACGACACCTACCGCGAGGCCCTGTTGGAGCTGATCGACCGTAAGGCGGGCGGCGAGCAAGTCGTGCTGGAACCGCCCGCCCTGGAGGAGCCGCTGCAGGCCCTCGACCTGATGAGCGCTTTGGAGGCCTCCATCGCGCAGGTGCGCGACCGCCGGGAGCGCGACGGGACCCCTCCCCCCACCAAGCGCGCCAAGGCTCCCGCCAACGGCCGCCCGGCGGCCAAACCCAAAAAGAAGGCCCGAACCTAGAAGAGGAGCCCGAGCACGAGCTCCTCGCCGCCGCCGTCCGCCGCCGGCTCCACTCGCAGCTCGTTGGTCATGCGCTCGAGCACGTTGCCCACCCCCGGCAGCACCGCGTCCTGCACCAGCTGGTTTGCGGCGCTCTGCGTGAGCTCGCCCACGCGCAGCTCGAGCGCTCTGCCCCGCACGCTCACCGCGAGCGCGAGGTGGCCGTCGCTCGCGTACGAGGGGCCGTGCGCGCTGAGCGCGTCGCACACCACCATCGCGTCCTCCAGGCGGTCCATCGGGCAGTTGGCCCGCGCGAGCAGCATCGAGACGACCCTGCACAGCACCGGCCCCACCAGCGGGCCGCAGGCGAGGCGCAGCGACGCCGAGCTCTCGTACAGGTCGTCCCCGCGCTCGGGCTGCACGCAGCTGCCCTGGTGCTCCTCGCTCACGAGCCCGCCGGAGGATCAATCACGTTGGCGGCGCCGCGGTGGGCCACAGCGCCGTAGTGGTGGAGGGGCTCCGTCAACAGGAACGTCATCCGCACCTCCGTGCGCTCCTCCTCGTCGCGCCCCAACTCCACGCTCTCGGTGAGCGAGGCGATCAGCGGCAGGCCGAGCCCCAACCCCGGGCTGTCCGGCCGCGGGCCGATGCCCTTGCCCTCGTCGCGCACCACCACCCTCAGCTCGTCCACCA
>JBOGYA010000214.1:0-5210 GCA_050696515.1 Solirubrobacteraceae bacterium | reverse complement strand
CCTCCCGCCACAGGCGCGAGGTTTCCAGCACGTTCGCCTTGTCCACGCTCGTCACCTTCGCGTGGGCCGCGTTGAACGCGGTGCGCGCCACCCGTTCGATCTCCTTGACGTTGTAGGAGCAGAGGTCGCTCGCGGCCTCGCTCGTGCGCGTCTTCTCGCCAAAGTAGATCCCCCCCGTCAGCTCGCGCACGACCAACAGGTCGACATCTTCGATCCGCTCGCGCCGCAGGGGCGAGGCGTCATACAGCTGCGGCAGCGGGCGCACCGGGCGCACGTTGGCGTACAGCCCCAGGCCCCTGCGCAGCTCGAGCAGCCCCCGCTCCGGGCGCGGCGCCCGCGGATCGGTGCTCTCCCACTTCGGGCCCCCCACCGCGCCCAGCAGCACCGCGTCCGCGCGCCGGCACGCCGCCAGGGTCTCCTCGGTGAGCGGGACGCCGGAGGCGTCGATCGAGGCGCCCCCGATCGGCCGCTCGTCGAAATCGAAGTCGCCGACCGCGTTCAGCACCGCGCGCGTCGCGGCCATGATCTCCGGCCCGATCCCGTCGCCAGGGAGAATCGCTATGCGTTTGTAAACCGGCATCCTGGCTCCATCTGGACCACCCTACCCCCGGCTGCGCCGCTCGTCAGCTGTGGATGCGCCATTGCAAGGCGTACAGCGCTGCCGCAAGGTGGTTACAGCGCTGTTGTATCAGCCCCCGAGTGGGCGTGGACGCTCTCGTAGGCGATGATTGCATCCTCCTGGCCGAGCGTCACCGCGATATCGTCGAGACCCGCCAGCAGCCGCCGCCGGATCTCGGGGTCGATCTCGAACGCGATCGTCACGAGCGCTCCGGAGCGCGCGGGATCGGGGTAGCGCACCTCACCAGCGTGGAGGTCGATCTGGCCCTCCCCCGCCGCCGCCAGCGCCCGGCAGTGCTCCTCTGCCAGCACCACCGGCAACAGCCCGATCTTCGTGCAGTTGGAGTAGAAGATGTCCGCGAAGGAGGGCGCGACGATCGCTTGGAACCCGTAGTCCTGCAACCCCCATGGGGCGTGCTCGCGCGAGGAGCCGCAGCCGAAGTTCTCCCCCGCCACGAGGATCGGGTTGGCGGGCAGCTCCCAGCCGGGCTCCTTCGCCCAGTCGTAGAAGAGGAACTCCCCGAAGCCCGAGCGCTCCACGCGCTTGAGGAACTGCTTGGGCATGATCTGGTCGGTGTCCACATTGGCGCGGTCGAGGTGGCTGACCGCGCCCGAGATCGTCTCGATCGGCTCCATGGCCTCTCAGTTCCAATTCCTGATGTCCGTAAAGTGCCCCTCGATCGCCGCGGCCGCCGCCATCTGCGGGGAGACGAGGTGCGTGCGCCCGCCGCGGCCCTGGCGGCCCTCGAAGTTGCGGTTGGAGGTGGAGGCGCAGCGCTCACCCGGGGCGAGGATGTCCGGGTTCATCCCCAGGCACATCGAGCAGCCCGCCACGCGCCAGTCGAAGCCCGCCTCGCGGAAGACCCGGTCGAGGCCCTCCGCCTCGGCCTGCGCCTTGACCTGCTGTGAGCCCGGGACCACCATCGCGTTGACGCTGGCCGCCACCCTGCGTCCCGCGACCACCTCCGCCGCCGCGCGCAGGTCGCCGATCCGCGAGTTGGTGCATGAGCCAATGAACACCCGGTCGATCGCGATCTCCTCGATCGGCGTGCCCGGCTCTAGCGCCATGTAGTGCAGCGCGCGCTCGGTCGCCTCGCGCTCGGCCTGGCTCTCGAACTCCTCCGGCGCGGGCACCCGCCCGGTCACGTGCGTGACCATTGCGGGCGTCGTGCCCCACGTCACCTGCGGGCTGAGCGCCGCGGCGTCCACCATCAGCTCGCGGTCGAAGCTCGCGCCCTCGTCGCTCGCCAGCTCACGCCAGCGCTCGAACGCCTCCTCGAGCGCCGCGCCCGCCGGCGCACCCGGGCGCTCGCGGTCGGTGAACCACGCGAACGTGGTCTCGTCCGGCGCGACCATCCCCGCGCGCCCGCCCCCCTCGATCGTCATGTTGCAGACCGTCATCCGCCCCTCCATCGAGAGGCGCTCGATCGCGGGACCCACGTACTCCACCACGTGGCCCCCCGCGCCGCCGACGCCCATCTGCCCGATCGTGCCGAGGATCAGGTCCTTGGCCGTGACCCCAAAGCCGAGCTCGCCCTCGTAATGGATGCGCATCGAGCGCGGGCGCTGCTGCACCATGCACTGCGTCGCGAGCACGTGCTCGACCTCGCTGGTGCCGATCCCGAACGCCAGCGCGCCGAATGCGCCGTGCGTGGCGGTGTGCGAGTCCCCGCAGACGATCGTCATGCCCGGCTGGGTCACTCCCAGCTCCGGGCCGATCACGTGCACGATCCCCTGCCGCTCGGAGCCCAGCGAGTAGATCGGCACGCCGAGCTCCGCGCAGTTGCGCTCCAACGTCTGTACCTGCACGCGCGAGAGCTCTTCCTTGATCGCCGCCGCGTTCGGTGTGCCGTCCGTCGGCGTGTTGTGGTCCGCGGTGGCCAGTGTGCGGCCGGGGCGGCGCACCCCGCGGCCCGCCAGGCGCAGGCCGTCGAACGCCTGCGGGCTCGTCACCTCGTGCACGAGGTGCAGGTCGATGTACAGCAGGCCGGGCGCCACCTCGTGCGCCTCCCAGATCTTCTCGAACATGCTCTTTGGCATCGTCACGATCCTAGCCGCTAGCCGTAATAACGCGCGATCATCTGCAGCTGGCTGAAGATGTCGTGCCCCGTGAACAGGACGACCATCGCCGCTCCCGCCGCGGGCGCCCACCTGCGCCCGGCGCCTCGCACCGCCAGCACTATCGCTGCGCCCAGCAGGGGAAGCATCGGCAGCAGGTAGCGCGGCTCGCCAAACGCCAATTCGTGTTCGACCACATCGGTGCGGTACGAGGAAATTCCCACCAACGCGAGCACCCCGACGGTGATCGTGGCGTAGATGCCGAGCTCCGGCAGGCGGGCCCTGAGCGCGTCGCGCTGCACGAACAGCTCCCGGCCGCAGAGCAGCGCTACCGCTGCCGCCGGCACGAGCGCGACGTTGTCGACCCAGGTGGGGAACACGGTGTCCATCCAGCCATACAGACCCACTGAGCGGTCGAACCAGATGTCCTTGTACGTCGTCATCCCATTGAAGTAGTGCGGCATACCCGGCAGGCGCGGCAGGAACAGCTGCCAGGCGTAGCTGAGCTCGTTGAGCAGCGATTTCGAGTCGGCCGCGGCGGTGCCCGAGGCAGCTCCTAGCGTCGGGTGACTCGACAAGACGTTCCCGAGCGCATAGAGCATCACGGGAGCAAGGCCGATGCCGGCGGCGATCGCGAGCGGCCGCAGCGCCTCCCTCCAGCCCCGGGCGCGCGCTTCGCGCACGCTCAGCACGACCATGCCGGCGAACACGCCGAACGCAAGCCCGACGAAATTGAGCTTTGTCATGAAGCCCGCCGCGCTCAGCAGTCCGAGTGCGACGGCCAGACGCGGAGTGAACCCCCGGCGGAACGCGCGTGCCAGGCACAGGAAGATCGCGGCGGCGACTGTGTACAAGAGCGTGTCCGGGTTGACGCTGCCGGACATGAACCCGAACAGCGGCTGCAGCGCGACGCACAGGGCGCCAACGGTCGCGGCCCATGGCACGCCGGGCAGGGCCTCGCGCAGGAAGAGGAAGATCAGCAGCGCCGTGAGCGCCCCCAGGAGCACCCCGAGCAGCCTCATGAGCTGCAGCTGGGTGAGCATGTTGGGGCTCCCCATGGCGTAGGGGATCAGCTGGAGCGCGTAGTACAACGGCGGCTCGGGCGTGGCGATCCCCACGTATCCCGAGCCCACGCGCGGGGCGCCTGCGTTGGCGTCTTTGAGCAGCGCTCGCTGTTCGGCCTCCGTGGAGATGGTGTGCGTGGCCGGCGTGAACCTCACTTCGTAGTAGTGGATTCCCAGCAGTATCAGCAGCTCCTGGCGCGAGTAGTCTTCCTTTTTTGCCTGTTCGTCTCCTTCTTTCGGCAGCGTCCCCGTTTCGGCGAGCTGCTCGACGTAGGCGAAGTGATCGACCTCGTCCTTCCCCTGGAAGGGCGGTGTTATGAGCGACCAGGCGAGCGCGTTCAGCAGCGCGAGCAATGCGCACACCCAGGCGGCCCTGGGCACGCGCCTGAGCATCGCTCGCAGATCGACTGTCGCTCCGCTGCGAGCGGGCCTCCACCCGACCGGCCGTCGCACAGCGCGCTCTCGCTGCGACTTGCCGCTGCGCACGGAAGGCCGAGAGCCGGTGGAGACCCTGCCCGGCCGCGGGCGCCGGGCGGGCGCCTTGCTCATGGCAGCTCCCGCAGCGTCAGCCGTAGCGCAAGCGCGATGACCGCGGCCATCAGGGCCACGGGGAGCAGCGCGATCCACGTCCCGCTGAAGGCGCGTCCGAGGCCCATGTGCTGTGCCACCGGCAGGATGCGAGACCACCACGAGCGCCGACCAGCGGTGAGATATTCGATGCCCACCCTGCCTTTGAGCAGCGGCCCTCTGTTGGCCGCCGCCTGTGCAATCCGGCCGGTCTGGGAGACCACCGCTGCTTCCCGCGGGGGCGTGAGGTCGCCGAGCATGATCACCGGCTCGCGGTTCGGCGCCAGCGCAAAGCAGAGCTTTACGTGGCTGCTCGCGTGGTCCACAGGCTTGACGGGCACTGTGACCGACTGGCCCGTCCAATCGGCACCGCGGCTGCCCTCGGTGAGCACCCGCGAGCCGCTGTACGCCACCAGGTGCACCGGCGCCCCGAAGAACGCCCGCATCCAAAGACGGATGCCCGTGACACCGCGCGGCAGTGTTTCGTTCGCCTGACACACCGCGAAGTCGCTGCTGACGAGATGGAGTTCCGCGCGTTCTCCGTGCCAAGTCGTCCCCAGGATGCGCGGCGGGGAGCGCGTGAGCGCCACCGCGCCGAGGGCGAGGATGAGCGCGCCGCCCACTGCGAGCGTGACCCTGACCTTTCGCATCGCCTCAATATGCCGAGGCTCGCCGCAGAAACCGCTCTATCTCAAGGAAAACGCCGGCGATGTCTCCGACTTCGCGCGCGCTCGCGGGCCGTTCGCGGCCACTGTCCGCGGCTGCGAGGGGCACCGGAGCGACTCGCCGGGAGCGTTACCTGATCTCGATCACGGCCCGGCGGGCTCTGGCAGGCCGAGCGCGTCCGCGGGCGCCTCCGCGCGCGCTCGGGCGACCGACAGCGCGCGCACGTATGCGCGCGCC
>JBOGYA010000213.1:0-5234 GCA_050696515.1 Solirubrobacteraceae bacterium | reverse complement strand
CGGTCGGCGTGTGCCTCGGCGACCACACGACGCTCCCCCTCGGTCTCAGGCTCGTCGTCGAGCGGCGCGTGATCGAGCATCCAGGCGACCGAGTCGCCCGAGGCTTCGGCAAGCGTGCGGAGCGCCACGCGCGCTTCCTCGTCGCTCATTGTCTCGACCGCGTTATGCAGTCGCTCCTTTACAGTCATCGCCTCAACGTAGTATCGAGCTCCCAGCCGGCAAGCCGGATCGCAAGGGGTCCCTGTAGGTGGTCCGGGGTTCGAGTCCCCGCGTCGGCTTCGCTGGTGCTTGGGATCTCAGGTGGGGGGCTCATGGGGGGAGCTTGGAGTGCTGCTGGCGGGCGAGGCGGGCCAGGGAGTGGTCGTAGCTGAGGAGCTCGCAGTCCAGCTCGTGGGCACTGGCGAGGACGATTGCGTCGGGGAGGCGCAGCCGTTCGTGGCGCGCGCGTAGTTCGGCGGCGTGCTCGGCGACGGGCGCTGTGAGCGGGGTGATCTCGAGGCCCATCGCCGCGATCGCTTCGCGGGCGTCCTTGACGCGGTTTGCCCGCGCGAACGCGACGAGGGCCTCACTGTAGGCGCTGGCGGGGACCAGCAGGCGGCGGCCCGTCCGGTCGGCGGCTTCTGTGTCCCGGATGGCCCGGGCGTGATGGGCGTCTGCGGTGTCCAGCAGCCCGATCAGGACGCTGGCATCGAGGATCAGCGGTTCCACTCGTCGCGGAGGGAGTCGAGCTCCCCGTCGCGGTAGATGCCGGTCGCGATGCCCGCATGGCGGCCGATCCGAGAGCCGCGAGTGGCGATGATGACCTCGCCGTCGCCGAGCGGGCGCACCGTCACCTCGTCGCCCGCGCGCAGGCCGGCGGCACGCATCGTCTCGACGGGGAGGGTGACCTGGTTCTTGGAGGACACGCGCGGCATGCCTTTACTATAGCACCACGGAAAGTAAAGGCTGGTCAAGGTTGGTCGAGATCCCAAGCCGGCAAGCCGATTGAAAGGGGTCCCTGTAGGTGGTCCGAGTCCCGCGTCGGCCCTGTCCTCGCCCAGGGTGCGACCGGCGATGTCCGTCAGTTGCAGGAGGCCGCTCATAATCACGCCATGTTCCGCATCGCGCTCTCGGACGGGCGGCAGTTGCGCCTCCTCGAGGAGTCCGACGCAGAGGAGTTGTACGCGGTTGTGGAGGCCAACCGCGACTATTTGGCGCGCTGGATGCCATGGGCTGGTGGTCAGACGCTCGAGGACACCTTGGCTTTCATCGGCCATACGCGCAGCCAGCTGGCGAGCAACAACGGCTTTCAAACGGCGGTCGTCGAGGGCGGCCGGATCGCCGGGATAGTCGGGTTCCATGGCGTCTCGTGGCAACACCGCTCGACCAGCGTCGGCTACTGGTTGGCTGAGTCGGCGCAGGGCCGCGGCACCATGACTCGTGCCGTTCGAGCGCTCGTCGATCACGCGCTTGGAGCTTGGCGGCTCAACCGGGTCGAGATTCGCGCGGGCGTCGGCAACGCCCGGAGCCGCGCGATCCCCGAACGGCTCGGATTCACCCAGGAGGGTGTCCTACGCGATGCCGAGTTGGTGGGCGACCGCTACGTCGACCAGGCCGTTTACGCGATGCTCGCCAGCGAGTGGCCGGCTCGGGCTGATCGTCCCTGAGTGCCGCCGCCGGGGGCACGGTGTAGACTTTGCGCTACATGCCTCACGGAAGAACCTGCATGCCGGAGCCGTCGCACTGGTAAAGTGCGTTCCCCCTGTTCGGATTTCTGCAAAGGTGCGAAGCACGAGCGGAGGCCCACTGGCACGCGCAGCAGTCATGGGAATGCGAAACCACCGACATCCACAGAGCCCCGGCTCCTCGGCTCCAGCCCCGAGCGGTTCCGCCGGCTCGATTCGCGCTCGCGTGAGGCGCGCGCCGGCGCTGGCGGCGGCGCTGGCGGCCTCCGTGGCGGGCGCAGGTCTCGCGGGCGCCGCGGCCTCGCACGCGCTGGGCGCGTCTACGTCCGCCGCGGGCGGGGCACGGGAAGCCGCGGTGCCCGGCGCCGCACGGGCGAGCGAGCCGATCGTCGGCAGGGCGGCGCACGTGGTGAGCGTGAAAGACGAAGGCCACCTGCATCTGGTCAGCAACTCGGGCTCCAACCTGGTCGAGGAAGGCCCGGTCACGGGGACGATCCCGGGGAAGGTGAGGGTGAGCTTCAACGTCGGTCCCACGGTGTACGCCTCGTTCACGATCTACGTCAAGGCGGGCGGCTCGATCAGCGGCAAGGGCCACGGGACTCTGCATTCGACGAGCGCCTACTCCACGTTCGGGGGCTCCCTGTCGGTCACCCACGGCACCGGCCGCTACGCGCACGCCCACGGAACCGGCGGGCTGTACGGCGCGATCAACCGCAAGAGCAGCACTTACCCGATGACAGTGCAGACCACCGGCAAGCTGTACTACTGACCGGGCGCGGCGGCCGGTAGCGTGAAGCGGACCTGTGTCCCCCCGGCGTCGTCGGCGAGCCAGATGCGACCCCCGTGGGCCTCGACGATCGCGCGTGCGATCGCCAACCCGAGGCCGCTGCCGGGCCCTGTGCGAGCGGCGTCGACGCCGCCGCGGTAGAAGGGCTCGAACACGTGCGGGCGGTCCTCCGGGGCGATCCCCGCGCCAGTGTCGGCGACCTCTACTTCGACGGTGCCCCCGGCCGCGGCCGCGCGGATCGCGACAGAGCCGTCCGGGGGGGTGTGGTGGACGGCGTTCTGCAGCAGGTTGAGCAGCACCCGCCGCAGCTTGTCGGGGTTGGCCTCCGCGGGCGCGAGGTCGGTGGGGAGCTCCGCTTCGAGGGCCACGCCCGCGGCCTCGCCGGCGGGGCGCACCAGCTCGCACGCCTCTCCGACCAGCTCGGCAAGGTCCACCGCCCCGGTGGACCACGCGACCTCGCCCGCGTCGAGGCAGGCAAGCTCGAAGAGGTCGTCGATCAGCGTCCCCAGGGTGCGCACGTGCGCACCCATCGTGCGCACGTAGCGGCGCGCGGTGGCGGGGTCCACGAGCTCGTCCTCGAGCGCGGCGGTGAGCAGCCGCAGCGTGGAGAGCGGCGTGCGCAGGTCGTGTGACACCGCCGCGATCACCTGACGGCGGGCGGCGTCGGCCGTGTCGCGGGCGCGCTCCTCGGCGGTGAGCGCCGCGATCATGTGGTTGGCGGTGTGCGCGAGGTCTTCGAGCTCGCGGCCCGAGTGGGCCTCGATCTGGATCTCCCGCTCGCCGCGCTCCAGCGCGTGCAGCCCCGCGCGGATCGCGCCCACGTCGCGCACGACCCCGCGCAGCAAGAGCTGCGCCGCGCGGGTCGCCACGACCGCGGCGAACAGCAGGATCGCGACGGTCATCCAGGCGTCGTGCGGCGAGACGAACATGACGGCCGCCCCGATCGCGAAAGCAGCCAGGAGCTGCCCGAGCGCGAGTGCGACCCCGAGCTCGAAGCGGTGGTGCAGCGTGGGCAGCGGCAGGCGGCCGCCGTCGGCGAGCTGCGCGAGGGCGAGCGCGAGCAGGCCGACTGGGAGGAGGATCTCGACGGTCGTGGACACCGAGCCGCCGATCGCGGCCATCACCGCGCAGGCCAGCGCCAGGGCCAGCGCCAGCACCGGGACGGAGCCCCACACCGAGCGTCTCACCGAGGCTCCTCGCTCGCGCGCCCCACGGGCCGGAAGCGGTAGCCGACACCCCACACGGTCTGGACGTAGCGCGGGCGCTCGGGGTCGGGCTCGAGCTTGGCGCGCAGGCGGCGGATGTGGACGGTGACGGTCGAGGAGTCGGTGTAGTCGGGGAGCTGCCACACCGACTCCATCAGGCGGTCGCGCGAGAACACCTGCCCGGGGTGGAGGGCGAGGAACAGCAGCAGGTCGAACTCGCGCACGGTCAGCGCCACCTCGCGCTCGCCCACCACCACTCTCCTGATCGCGGGCTCGATGCGCAGCCCCTCGAGCTCGAGTACCGGCGCGCGCGGCGGCGCGGGGCGCTCGCGGCGCAGCACGGCTTCCACCCGCGCGACGAGCTCGCCGGGGGAGAAGGGCTTGACGACGTAGTCGTCGGCGCCGCGCCGCAGCCCGACGATCCGCTCGGCCTCGCGGCCGCGGGCGGTGAGCAGGATCACGCGCGCGGGCGGGCCCTCGCCCTCACGCAGGCGGCGCATCACCTCCAGGCCGTCGATCCCGGGGAGCATGATGTCGAGCACCACGAGGTCGGGCGGGCTCTGCGCGCAGAGGGCGAGCGCCTGCGGGCCGTCGCCGGCGACGCGCGTGCGGTAGCCGGCGCGCTCCAGGTAGCGCGCCACGACCTCGCCGATCGTGGGCTCGTCGTCCACGACCAGCACCGACGCGCGTGGGGCGGACTCAGGGGCGTGCATCGCTACGTCGATCATGGCAGCGGACGGCTCAGCCGAAGGTGAAGTCGTAGGCGGACACCCCCGGCGGGGGCTCCACGGTGAGGGTGTGGGTCTGCACGGAGGGGAGGTCGACGAGGTTGTAGACGTCCTGGAGTCCCACCTCGGCGGTCCCGCCGTGCACGTTGGCGCCGGCCGCGGACTGCGGGATCGGCCGCCCGTCGAGCAGCACCCGCACGGGCCGGGGGTGTCCGGGGGAGCCCATGACGAGGTACACGCGACGCGCCCTGAAGCGCAGCTGCACGGCGGCGCCGGCGCTCACGGGGGTGACGCCCCACGCGCCGACGCGCAGGCGCCCGGCGAAGCGCAGCGCGCTCAGCGGCGGGGCCTGAGCGGGGAGCGGTCCGTAGTCGTGCACTCCGGCGGTGAGAGGCCCGTTGGTGAGGCGTTCGCCGCGTTCGGTCCCGAGGTAGGACTCGGGTGTGAGTTCCGCTTCGGAGGGCGCCAGGGCGTGGACGTGGGTCGGCCCGTTGAGTCCGGTCGCGCCGGCTTCGACGAGCAGGCTGCGGATCGCGCGCTCCTTGGCGAGGTAGTCGCCCTCGCCGAAGTCCTCCAGGCGGATGCGGCCCTGGGCGTCGATCAGGTACTCGGCGGGCCAGTACTGGTTGTTGTAGGCGTTCCAGGTGCCGTATTCGTTGTCCTGGACCACCGGGTAGTGGATCCCGTTCTGGGCGATCGCGGCGGCGACGTTGGACGCGGAGTGCTCGAAGGGGAACTCGGGGGTGTGCACGCCGATGACCTCGAAGCCGTCGGCGTGGTACTTGGCGTACCACGCGTTCACGTAGGGGAGCGTGCGGATGCAGTTGATGCAGGTGTAGGTCCAGAAGTC
>JBOGYA010000212.1:0-5239 GCA_050696515.1 Solirubrobacteraceae bacterium | reverse complement strand
GTCGTTGGAGCTCTCCACGCTGGGGGGGTGGATCGCCACGCGCGCGGCGGGGCACTTCGCGACCGTGTGGACGCACATCGAGGACTTCGTGGAGTCGGTGCGCGCGCTCACCCCCGCCGGCGCCTGGGAGTCGCGCAGGCTGCCGGGCTCGGGGGCAGGCGTGAGCCCCGATCGGATGCTCGTGGGCTCGGAAGGCGCGCTGGGGGTGATCACCGAGGCGTGGGTGCGGGTGCAGCCGCGGCCCGCACACCGGCGCTCCGCGGGGGTGCGCTTCGCGGACTTCGCGCGTGGCGCGGAGTGCGTGCGGGCGCTCGCGCAGTCGGGGCTGAACCCCGCCAACTGCCGCCTGATCGACTCGCGCGAGGCGCGTCTGACAATGGCCGGCGACGGCTCGGCCGCGCTGCTCGTACTGGGCTTCGAGTCCACCGATCACCCGGTCGACGGGCCAGTGGAGCGCGCGCTCGAGATCTGCCGCGAGCACGGGGGCGAGGCGCAGGAGCGTCCCGGGGGAAGCGTCGGCGAGGGCGGCAGGCGGGACGCGGGAGCCGGAGCAGGCGCGGGCGATGCGGTGGGCTCGTGGCGGGAGGCGTTCCTGCGCGCCCCCTACCTGCGCGACGTGTTCGTGGCGATGGGCGTGATCAGCGAGACGTTCGAGACGGCGATCACGTGGGAGCGGTTCCCGGCCTTCCACGCGCAGGTGACGGCGGCGGCGGAGCGGGCGCTGCGCGAGGTGGGGGCGCAGCCCGGCGGGGTGTCGTGCCGCTTCACGCACGTGTACCCCGACGGGCCGGCTCCCTACTACACGGTGATCGCGCGGGGCCGCCGGGGCGGAGAGGTGGAGCAGTGGGGGGAGATCAAGCGGGCGGTCTCCGACGCGATCCTCGACGCGGGCGGCACGATCACCCACCACCACGCGGTGGGGCGCGACCACCGGCCCTGGTACGACCGCCAGCGGCCGGAGCCGTTCGCGGCGGCGGTGCGCGGCGCGAAGGCGGCGGTGGACCCGCGGGGGGTCATGAACCCGGGCGTGCTGGTGGACCCGCTGGCATGAAGATTGCGGTTCTGGGACCGGGGGGAGTGGGCGGCCTGGTGGCGGGCGCGCTCGAGCGCGCGGGCACCCCGGTGGTCGTGGTTGCCCGCGAGTCCACGGCGGAGGCGATCGCCGAGCGCGGCCTGCGGGTGAGCTCGGTGCGGCTGGGAGACTTCACCGCTCGCCCCCGCGCGGTCGCGCGGCTGGAGGAGCCGGTGGAGGCACTGGTGGTGGCGACCAAGGCGACGGGCCTGCAGGAGGGGCTGGAGCGCGTGGCCGCCTCGCCCGCGCTGGTGCTGCCCCTGCTCAACGGCCTCGACCACCTGGCGCCGCTGCGGGAGCGCTTCGGGGCGCAGGCGGTGGTGGCGGGCACGATCCGCGTGGAGGCCGACCGCCCCGAGCCGGGGGTGGTGGTGCACACGAGCCCGTTCCTGCGGATCGACATGGCCTCGGCCCATCCCGCGGCGCGGCCGGGGATGGAGGCGCTGGCGGCGACCCTGGAGAGCGCCGGCGTCCCCGCTCGGGTGGGGGAGTCGGAGGCGCAGGTGATGTGGGGCAAGCTGGTGCGCCTCAACGCGCTGGCGTGCACGACAAGCGCGTTCGACAAGCTGCTCGGCGAGATACTCTCCACACCGGAGCTGCGCGCGGAGCTGGTGGGGGCGATCGAGGAGGGCTGCGCGGTAGCGGCGGCGGAGGGCGCGAGCATCGAGACGGCCGACCCACTGGGTGAGTTGAGCAGCGCGCACCCGACCCTCGGCAGCTCAATGCAGCGAGACATCGCGGCGGGCCGGACCCCCGAGCTCGACGCGATCCCGGGAGCGGTGCTGCGCGCAGCGGCCCGTCACGGGGTGCCGTGCCCGACGATCGAGCGGCTGGTGGGGGGGATCGCCAAGCGTGCCGGCGTGCCGGCGCCGGTCCTTGCGCGCTGAGCCCCACGAGGCCGACTCGTTCACTGTCTCCCCTATGACCTCATGACAAAGCTCCCTATATGGAGTCAGGCGTACCGAGAGATAATCTCCAATGCCAACACTAGTACAACAGGGAGACCGAAGAACAGAAGACTGAGCGTGGTAAACCGACGACTCACCGGTTGTTTGAGATCTATTCCACTCTTGCGCAGCGCAGTCTGTATCGGCTGTCCGGGACGCCACTTAACAACAACAAATAACCATACAACGATCCAGCCGATCGCTAAAGGTGCGGTGGCCCAAGACGGCAAGCCCCAAATGACCCATACCAAGTTTATCGCAAGCAGCGTCACACCGAGCGCAATTCTTGCCACCGTAGTACTCGTCATGGCCAACGCAACCATTCAAGCATAAAAATACTGAGTTGGGCTCCAGCTCCATATGTTTTAGCAATATCGGCGCCATCACCGAAAGGAGGAATATCCAACTCTAACGTCGCATCTGGTGTTTAACGCCTATGACGCCCGCCGCCGTAGCTCCCACGAACGCAAAGACGAGGACCACGACAGAGTCGTTGATACCGAGAGCGTGGCCTACGCTGACGCCCACCGCGACTAGCACGATCGTCAGAATTGCTCCAACCGCTATGCTCTTCAAACGTGGCCCCATGCCGCGTGGCCCATGCCGTAGGCGTCGTACGTGAAGGTGGCTTCAGTTTTGCCGGTTGAGCCGGTGAGTAGGCGTGTTGATCCTTGCTGGTCATGGTGCAGGTATAGCACGGTGCTGGTGCTGTTGTTGATTTGCTCGATCGGGAATCCACCGAGGCCGTAGATGTAGCTGCTCACTCCGGCTCGTCTTGCTCGTTCACCTTGTCACGAGTTACAGCCGAGCCACTTGATTCCCCTCGTGACCTGCGGACCCGAAGCATGACCAGCACGATCTGTGGCAGTACATAAGACCCGACTAGCAAGCCTATTCCAAGTGCGATGTGGCGATTCACGATAGCCCAAGCGAACGCAAACGAACCGACAAGCACCACACCAAGCACCAGCCACAAGCGTGGCCGTCGTGTGGCTAAGTCTCTCCGGCGTGCAGGAGAGAGACGCTCTCCAAGAACTATACCCCCTATCATCGCTGCCACCACAGCAGCTCCAGCATAGAGCCAACTCATCGAACGACCCTAGCCATCAGGCATTTGAACATGTTATTCAACGATCGCATCAGTAAGCGCCGCCACACCTGCATCAATAATGGGCAACGTCGCAACAAGGCAGTGACCAGTCCCGATGGCGTCCGTCGCGGCCTCGCATGCGACGAGCCCAGTCACTCCTCCAGCGGTCGCCGCCGCGCCAGCGACACCCTGCGCTATCCTTCGACCCGTTTCGGCACTTGGGTGAGGGCTGCCAGGTGTCGTGCCGAAAACTTCGGACGGCAAACGCAGGATATCTTCGCACGCCCGATATACCACCTTGTTGTGATAGAAGAGGTTCATCTTACTATTCTTGGTCGGTCCCGTCTTCCAACCCTGACACTGCGCAATGGCCTTTTTAATCTTTGGCGACCATGGCGTAAGGCCCGTCGGGTCACCCAGAGCGATCGGGTTGTCTTCTGCATACGAGTAAGGCGCACGGGTTTCCGTCGAGCGAGGGTCAACGCTGAGGAACTGCGCGGTGCTCGGATCGTAGTATCGGGCGCGTAGATAGATCAGGCCGGTGTCGCTGTCGGTGTACTGCCCGTCGTAGCCGAGCGGCGTTGTCGCGGTGCCGGTGTGCCCGGTTTGGTTGCCGTAGGCGTCGTATGTGAAGCTGGCTTCTTTTGTGCCGGTCGAGCTGGTGAGTAGGCGGGTCGAGCCTTGCTGGTCATGATGTAGATATAGCACGGTCCCGGCGCTGTTGTTGATCTGCTCGACAGAAAGGCCATCGGGGCCGTAGATGTAGTTGTTGACGCCGTCGTTGAGAACCAACGGCAGCTTTTCAGCGAGGTCCCACGCGAGGTAGGTGGTGGTGCCCGAGATCGTTTCAGACGTGCGCAGCCCGTCGCCGTTGTAGGCGTAGGTGTCTTCGATCTTGGAGACTTCGCCTTCTTTCGGTCGTTCGACTGAGATCAGGTTGCCGGCTTGATCGTAGTCGTACGTTGTCGCTGGGCCGGTGCTCGGGGTCGTTTTCGTGCGCTCACCGGCTTCGTTGAAAGTATATGTCGCTGCGGTGACTTTTTTCAGCGCGCTTTTTTCGAGCTCGTCAGCGGCGTTGTAGCTGTAGGTGTGTTCGGTGCCGATCGTCGTCGGGTTGTTCGCGGCATCGTATTCGTAGGGGATGCCCACACCTTTCGTCAGCCGGTTGTTTTTGTCGTAGGTGTAGGCGGGTTTTTCTTCCCCTGGTAGCCCTGTGCTGGTTGCTTTTTCGACTAGCCCGTCTTTGTTGCGGGTGTAGAGGAGCGACGCGAGTGTTTCGGTGCCCTTTTTCATCTTGGCTTCGGTCATCGCGTCGGTGTCGTTGTATTTGTAGGTGTCTTCGCCGCTCGTGCCGCTCGGGAATGTTGTGGCTTTGAGGTCCGAGTCCGCGTCGTAGGCGAATTTGGTGACGTTTTTTGACCAGTCTGTCGTGTTCTTGAGCCGTCCGGCTTTGTCGTATTCGCGTTCGATGGCTTTGCCGTTGGGGTAGGTGAGCTTGGTCTGCTCGTTGGCGAGGTCGTATTCGTAGCCGGTGGTGTTGCCGTGTCCGTCTTTGGTCGTGGTCAGGCGGTCGAGCTGGTCGTATTCATAGGTCGTGGTGCCCGTGCCGTCTTCCATCTTGGTCCGATCGCCATCGGCGTTGTATTCGTATTTGACGGTCGGCGTTTTGCCGTCTGAGTAGCTGACTTCGATGAGGCGGTTGTCTTTGTCATATTTGTAGGTGATCGTCCGTTTCAACGGGTCGGTCAGCTTCGTCAGGTTCCCGGCGGCGTCGTATTCCTTGAGCGTCTTACGACTGAGGGGGTCGATCACTTCGGTGACCTGCTCGAGGATGTTGCGGGCGTATTCGGTCGCGTGTTTGTTGCCGTCGATCTGCTTCTTGACCTGGCCGGCGCCGTCGTATTCGGTTTCGGTGATCGTTTTGTTGGGTTCTTCGACTTTGGTCCGCTCGTTGTCGGCATCGTAGGTGTACGTCGTCTTGTGGCCTTCCGGGTCGGTCACGGTTTTGAACCGCCCCGAGGTCGTTGGAGGCTGGTCGTTTGAGTAACTGTACCTGTTATACCATAAATATGGGTGTCGGGAGTGGCTGGACCTGTGGTCATGTGGGCAACCCGGAGGGTTGTCCAAGGG
>JBOGYA010000211.1:0-5278 GCA_050696515.1 Solirubrobacteraceae bacterium | reverse complement strand
CGTGTGGAGCGCGACTGGGTCGGCGCCCACACCGGCCTGCTCGACCAGCTCGCCTAACTCCACGGCGCCGTGGACACCGCGCTGTGCATCGACTTCCGCTCGCTGGCGGTGCAACCGGTGCCGCTCCTGCTGGGAGGCTGGCGCCTCGTCGTGCTCGACTCCGGCGAGCGCCACGCGCACTCGAGCTCCGGCTACAACCGTCGCCGCCGCGAATGCGCGCGCGCCTGCGAGCTGCTCGGGGTGGCCTCGCTGCGCGAGGCCGACAGTGCGACCGTCGCGCGGCTGCCCGAGCCGCTGCGCCACCGCGCCGAGCACGTCGTCAGCGAGAACCGGCGGGTGCGCGAGGCGGTCGCCGCCCTCCGCGCCGGGGACCTGCCCGCACTCGGCGAGCTGCTGAACGCCTCGCACGTGAGCCTGCGCGAGCACTACGAGGTCTCCACGCCCGCCGTCGAGGCCGCCGTCGAGCAGCTGCTACAGGCCGGCGCCGCAGGCGCGCGGATCGTCGGCGGCGGCTTCGGCGGCTCGGTACTCGGCCTGTTCGCGCCCGGCGTCGATCCGCCCGCCGGCGCGCACGTGGTGCGCCCTGGCGCCGGCGCTCACCTGGTAGAGATCTGAGCTGCCTTGGCCTTGATCGGGTGACGTTCACGATCAGCGTCGAAATCTCTACCGACTCCGCCTTGCTGCACCGCCCTCGACGATTTCATTGAACCGCCAGGCCAGAAGTTCCAGATCGCTGGGACCGATCAGGTCTGTCTTACAGACACCGGCCATGCGTTCGTTCGCGCTTGCCGTCCCCCGGCATCGGCCGGCGAGGTTACCTGAGCGGCGAACATACGTCGTAGTAGCCTCCCATGCCATGAGCGCGATCCAAGAGCTGGCGGCTGACCTGGCCGTTGAGGAGCGCACGTTGCGCCGGGCCGCTGCTCAGGGCACCCTACGGGCCAGCCTAAGCGGAGCGCGCCGTCTGCAGCTGGCGCCCGGCGAGCACGAATACCTCCGCGTCCACTGGCCGCTCCTCTCCGGCCTTCGCCGGGCGTTGCGGACCGAGCATAACGTTCGTCTTGCCGTGCTTTACGGCTCGCTGGCGCGAGGCGACGAGGACGCCGGCTCGGATCTCGACCTGTTGGTCTCACTCGCTGACGATAGTCTCTCGGTGGGGTTCGAGCTGGCCGCCCGTTTGCAGCGCATCAGCGGGCGGCGGGTCGATATCGCCCAGCTGGCGCGCGTGGAGGCCCAGGCGCCGCTCCTCCTGGACCAGGTTCTCGGCGAGGGGCGCGTCGTGATCGACCGCGATGGGCAGTGGGACCGACTGTGCGAGCGCCGCTCCGCGATCCGTGCCCGTGCTCGCCGTGCCCACCGCCACCAGATGGCCAACGCGGCCCGCGCAATCAAGGAGCTGACTGGGTGAGCGACAACCCGCCCTCGAAGATCGGCCGCAATGCGCTCGCGGCCGAGCAGGCCCGGCTGGCTCGCTTCTTTCAGACCATCAACAAGCACCACAAGGCACTTGACCTGGCGATCGAGGAGAGCTTCGGCGGCAGGATCGACGCGGCCGAGTGGAGGAGCGCCTTCGAGTCCGCCGAGCCTCATGACGCCAACCGCACAATGGTTGTCACCGGCGATCACTCCGCTGTGCTCAACGCCTACGTCGAGGTCCTCAAGGCCAGCGCGGGATCGCGCCTAGTCGGCCTGCTCCCACACCGCCGCCCACACGCCGAGCAGGTCTTCGAGGCGCTCGTCGCCGACGGCGGACTGACCGAAGATCAGGCGGCGCTACTGAACGAGCTCTACGTTCTCGAGGGGCGCCTTGAGCATGCGTCCCCAGACGTAGACGCCGAGGAGGTCCGCGCCGCCGTCGAGCGGCTGCGCCAAGCGCTCCCGGAGTTGATCGAGAGTGCGCACATCTGGCTGCGCCGCCACGGCATCGAGCTTGGATAAAGATTCCCCGCCAATGCCGCCGAAGACGGACGGCGGGCAGTGCCACCGGAAATCGTTTGGGCACCAGCCCGGTCCAGTGCCCAAACCCCGGCAAATCACGCCCTTCCTGCCCGATCCACGACCGACCCGAAGCGCCGAATCCCCTGTAACCGCAGCGCAAACAGCCGACCTCGCAAGCTGCCCCCGGGCGTCGGAGATAGGAACACCGCCAACGAAATCCGGCTACCCATATCAGCGGCCCTCCCGCACCTCATGGAGCAGCTCGGGGACGCTCCCGACCGGCCGGCTGCCGCGGTCGTCGGCCCCCTGGTCGGTGGCGAGCAGACGCAGGCGACCAGCTCGAAGTTCCCGCCGTCGGGGTCGCAGCCTCGCTGCCCGGGTGCTCGGTTGACCGCCACTGGCGGCTGCCCTACGTTATCGAATGATGGGCTTGTGGCAGTTGATCAAATCCAATAGTAATCCAAACATCGAGATGAAAGAGCGGTACAAATAATGAAGTATCTAAAGATAGCGGGGCTCTGCCTCGTGTCCATGCTCATGATGAGCATGGCGCTGGCGGGAAACGCCTCCGCGGCAGCATTATGGTTACTGTGCTTAGAAGGCTCAGGTCTCACCAAATATGAAGACAACCAGTGCACCAAAGCCAACGGGACCGGGAAATGGCAGTCGTTAGGCATCCCTGCCGGTAAAACAGATACGGTCAGGCTCTTAGCCTTCTCATTGAGACTGGAAGACTTCAACCTGGGCGTGCAGGTAGAATGCGGCGATTCAGGTCCTCCGGGTTCCATAGTGGGTGTCATCGAAGGCCCCAACAAAGCCAAAATAACCGAAATGGAACTGAAAGAACCCGAAAACGAAGGCTGCAAAGTGCTGAAAGGGGCCCTGACGTGCAAAGCTGGGGCTCTGTCCAAAATAAATGGCCTCAACCTACCCTGGCAGACAGAAATCTTCACTACCACAGAAAAAAAGGACTTAGCAAGGATCGAAGGTACCGGTGGCACAAAACCGGGATGGGTAGTCGTATGCGGTGGCGCGAGGGATGAATGTCTAGAAGAAACCGGGGAATATCTAGAATTAGAAAATAGAGTGACCAAAGGCGTATTATTAGTAGCAGCCAGACTCGAGAACGTGGGCAACGCGAGATGCTCACTGACATCCGGAAAAGGTAAAACGTCCGGCTTAATTGCGGTTTTATTATGGACCGGTAACGGGCTTTCGATAAACCCAGCCTGACCGTATCCAAGGCTCTCTGGGCGGGGCCGGCGTCCGTGCCGGCCCCGCCCAGGATGAACGCGAGCCGATGCAGGGGAGGCCGCCCGCGTCGAGGTGCCAGCATGTCGTCGGCAGCGGATCGACGTGGGCGCAGGCGGTGGCGATCAAGCCGATCGACGTGGGGTCAGGCGGTGGCGAGCAGGCTGGCGCGCCTGCGCGCCCACTGGACGGCGACCGTGAGCGTGTCGATGTCGTAGGCGCCGTGGTGGCGGCGTCCGTTGATGAAGAAGGTGGGCGTGCCCGAAACCCCGCTTGCGTCGGCGCCGGCAACGTCCTCGGCCACTCGCGGCGCGTGCTCGTGCCGGCGCAGCTGCGCCCAGAAGCGCTCGGCGTCAAGGTCGAGCTCCTCCGCGTAGCGGCGGAGGTCCCCCGGAGTGAACGTGTCCTGGTGTGCGAGCAGCGCGTCGTAGAACTCCCAGAAAGAGCCCTGCGCCGCGGCCGCCTCAGCCGCTTCGGCGGCGAGCTGCGCGGAGGGGTGGACGTCGCTCAGCGGCAGGTGGCGCCAGACGTAGCGCAGGTCATCGCCGAACGAGGCCAGCAGCTCCCGCACGACCGACTCCGCCTGGCCGCAGTAAGGGCACTCGAAGTCGCCGTACTCCACCAGCGTGACGAGCGCGTCGTCCGCTCCGCGGATGTGGTCACGCGCTGGATCGACGTCCTCGGCGAGGTCGAGGATGTCCTCCGCGGTGCCGACGATCTGGCGCGCCCGCAGCCCTCTCGGCAGGCGCTTCACCAGGCCGAGGACGGCCCACGCGAGGAGCGGCGCCGCGACGGCCGAGGCGAGCACCCCGAGCTTGGCCTGCGCCAGGCGCTCCCCGTGGAAGGCGAGGTTCGAGATCAGCAGCGCAACCGTGAACCCGATGCCCGCGACAGCTCCCCCGCCGGCGAGCGAGGGCCAGCTCAGCGTCGGACGCACGCCACGCAGGACGGGCCGCGAGGCGAGCCATGCGGCGGCGAGGATGCCGAGCGGCTTGCCCACCACGTAGCCGGTCAGGATCCCCAGCGTGATCGGCGAGGTAGCCGCGTCCCCGAGCAGGCCGCCGGTCACGTGAACGCCGGCGTTGGCGAGCGCGAACAGCGGCACCACCACGTAGCTCGTCCACGGGTGCAGGCTGTGCTGGAGGCGCTCGTTGGGCGAGATCGCCGCGAGTACGCCGAGCTGCGCGGAGCGCGCCAGCTCTGGCGTCGGCTGCTCTCGGAAGGAGCGGGTGAGCGCGGTCGCGCGCTCGAGGTCCTCGCGCGATGGCGGGTAGGCGCTCGTCACCAGCCCGATCGCCAAACCGGCGATCACCGGGTCGATCCCCGACTCGAACATCGCGACCCACAGCGCCACGCCGACGACCACCGAGACCTGCCGCCGCCACGCGGGCGCGTAGCGCAGGGCCACCAGCAGCCCGAACAGCCCGAGCGCCACCGCCAGCGCCACGAACGAGACGTGCGTGGTGTAGGCGGTCGCGATCACCACCAGCGCGGCGAGGTCGTCCACGACCGCGAGCGTCAGCAGGAAGACCCGCAGCCGGGTGGCGCCGCGCGGGGTGAGGAGCGCCAGCGCGCCCAGCGCGAAGGCGGTGTCGGTCGACATCGCAGCGCCCCAGCCGCGCGCGCCCGGTCCGCTGGCGTTGAACGCGAGGTAGATCGCGATCGCCGCCGCCATCCCTCCGAGCGCCGCGAGCACCGGGACCGCAAGCCGGCGCCGCTCGCGCAGCTCGCCCATGTCGAGCTCGCGCTTGGCCTCGAGACCGACGACGAGGAAGAAGAACGTCATTAGGCCCTCGTTCACCCAGTGGCGCAGGTCGGCCGCGATCCCGCCGCCGCCGATCTGGATCGAGAGCGTCGTGGTCCACAGCGATTCGTAGGAGTCCCGCCAGGGCGAGTTCGCCCACAGCAGTGCCGCGACCGCCGCCCCCAGCAGCACGCTCGCGCTGCCGGTCTCGGTCCCAAGGAAATCGCGCACGGGCGCCGCGAGGCTCCGCGCCCACGCCGTCCGCGCGCTGTAGGGGGTCGCTTGCGTCGCAGCCATGACGGACGATTATCGTGGGGACCCTGCCACATGTGGCAGGGTCAGCAG
>JBOGYA010000210.1:0-5289 GCA_050696515.1 Solirubrobacteraceae bacterium | reverse complement strand
GCTCTACTTCAGTGCTCGTCGGGCTCAGAAAGCCGCTCCCTGCGGTTGACCTCAACGTCTACTGGCGTACCGTCCATGTCGCGGGTGACGTCGAAGCTGGCGAGCGCGCGACGTCTTCCCACCTCGCGCAGCGCGGCGTTGACGGTCGCGCTCAAGCCCTCCGTGCCCAACTCGTTTCGCGCAGCGTCGAGCGCGTGCTGATCGATGTCAACTGTGGTGCGTGGCATCTGCATCAAATAGCACATCAAGCTTGATGGCCTTGCCTGACGCTGCCCGGACAAGGGCTGTTGGATCGTGGCGTCCGCCGCCCAGACACGACGGGGGCGGGACCGGGCGCCGTAGCGACCCGGTTCCGCCCCCGAGCGGACCTGCTTGGAGCTGGCCTCTAAGCTCTATTCGAAGGCCAGGTTGCCTGCGCTGAGCTGCTCTTCGAAGGAGCCTTTGAAGACCCCGGTTTTGCCTGCCTGCTGTTTGGCGCCTTCTTCGAACCCGCCTTCGCCCAGGCACTGTCCTTCTTCGTAGTGCCATTCCATGTTTTTGAATTCGTTGGCGATGACAAGCCTTTTCTGGAAGAGGCTCGGGAATTTCTTTATCTGTTTTGGTTCGACGGGCACTTCCTTGGTGGAGTACACCGCCGCCGAGTACGGCGCTTCGGGTTTCTGCACCGCCTTGGCCGGGACGGTCTGGCGCGGCCATTCGATCTTGCAGACCTTTCCCGCGATCGAGAATGAGGCTGTGCCCGACCCGACTTCCACTTCGGATTCGGTTTCCCCGGTGCCGAGTTCCACGAACCCATTGACGTGGTACACGAACTTGACCGGTTCCGATTTTTTCGTTTCGGGATTCACGTTGAAAGATGTCTTGGTGCCCGCGATGAACCCCTCGAAGTTGGTCCGGGTGAGGCATTTTTCAAACTTGACCTCGGTTGCGAACACCTGCGAGGTGGACCACAGCACGGCACCTTCGTTGACGGTCTTGCCGGAGGTCTTGGCGGCACATACGATGTAGAACTCGCCGAACTTGAGTTCCTGACTGCGTTCTTCTCCGCCCAGTTCCGTCGAGCCTATGCCGATGCCCGTTGTCTTGCCGGGTTCGGCTTCCGAAATCGGTTTCGGCAGCCGGCTCGCCGTGAACTGGCTGGCCATCGCGGGCGCCGCAAAGCCTGCAAACGCGCCGATCGTGGCGGCCAGTCCCACGGCCGCTCTGAAGCTTCTCGTTCTCATTCCGAGTCCCCTTCGCTTGGAGTATTTTCACCATTACTTCACGCGGCTTTCACACCCGTCTGTGGCAGCACGCTGCGCCAGGCCCGAGGGACGAACCCAGGCGGTCAGCATACTTGATCTTGAAGCGGAAACGCTATGGGGTCGGGTGCGCGGAGAGTTGTGAAAAAAATGTTCACATCCGGGGGGCGATCTGGTTTTTTGATTCGAGCGCCCCCACGAGCAGGCGCTCGAAGGAATCCGTCGCGGCCGGTACCGAGAACAGCCGCTCGACGGCCGCCCGCCCAGCCTCCGTCAGGCGCCTGCGAAGCTCTGGCGATGCGCGGAGCTCGCCGAGCCGGGTGGCGAGCATCGCGCGGTCGCCCTCTGCGAACGTGAGCCCCCCGCCGGTCAGCTCGATCAGCCACGGGATCTCCCCCGAGTCCGAGCCGACCACCGGGACGCCGCACCACAGCGCCTCCACGATCACGCGACCGAACTGCTCCTTCCACGTCGGCGTGGTGTGCGAAGGCAGGACGAGCACGTCGAGCTGCACATAGCCGCCGGCCATCTGATCGTGGTCGAGTCCGTCCAGGACGCGCACGTTCGAGCCGGGGATCGGCTGTCCCTCGAGCTGTGCTCGCAGCTCGCCGTCACCGATCAGGAGCAGCTCGACCGGCGCCTGCAGCTCGCGCACGGCGGCGAGCAGGTCCATCAGCCCCTTGCTCTCCACGAGCCGGCCGGCGTAGCCGACGGTGAATGGACGCCCGCTCTCCCGCTCCGTAGCGGCCGGCACCACCTCCCAGCCGGGGACGGCGTGGGGAGCCAGATCGACCTCCCCCCGGGCGCCCCACGCGCATGCGAGCCGCGCGGCGCTGTCTGAGCGCGCGGCCACGAACGCCGCCTCGCGCAGCACCCGAGCGCGCAGCCGGCGCACGGGCAGGGGGAGGTCTCTGTCGATGTTCTCGGCGCACTGCACCCCGAACGGCGTGCCGAGCCTTGCGAGCGCGAGGCTCCACTGTGTGGCCGAGAGTGAGTACGACTCGGCCTCGAGGAACGCCACATCGGGGCGCGCCCGCGCGCACAGTGAGCGGCAGCGCGTCAGGTAGAGGTGCCGTTGCGGGCGCCCGGGGAGCAGGACCGGCGTGGGACGCAGGGCGGACTCCATGCCCGCGAGCGCCTGCGGGGCGACCGTCCCCTCGGCGTACTCGTGGCGCCAGCGGTTGGGCACGACGATCGTGACCTCCCACCCGCGCCGCACCAGCTCCAGGTACACCTCCTGATTGACGTTCACCACCGCCGGATGGCTGATCGCCAACAGCCGCCGTGTGCTGGGCGCGCCGGGCGCCGGCGGGTAGCGACTCATGCCCCGCGGATGGTGAGGGTAGTGGTGAGAGGCCGATGTTTAGTTTTTGTGAAGAGCTTTGCTTTCAGCCCGTGGTGCTGTCACTCTGAGGCTCCGCGACGCCCTGACGCGCGCTTCCCGCGCCTCGACCGTGGGTCTTCAGTCGATGAACGAGACGCCTGACGCCGCCGCCATCCTCGCTCCGCTCTGGAAGCGCAAGTGGCTGATCCTGATGGTGGGGGTCGTGGTCGCCGCGGCGACCTACGCCTACTACAAACGTCAGCCGGCGCTCTACTCGGCCAGCACCCAGCTCTACCTCGGCAGCGGCTCCGAAGAACAGGGGCTGCTCAACAGCACCCAGGGCAAGGCCACCCTGAACGACCGTGACGTGGTCAACCAGGCCACGCTCATCAACTCGAGCGCCCTCGGCGAACCTGTGCACCGGCGGCTGCGCGAAGGGCACGACCTCGCCGCGGCCCGTGGCAAGGCGCACGCGAGCGCCGCCACGGGGAGCGACTTCATCACGATCGCAGCCGAAGCGCGCACCTCCAAGGGAGCCGTTCAGCTCGCCGGCGCCTACGCCGAAGCGTACGTCAAGCGCCAGCACACCAACTACCGGCGTGATGTGAACGCGGCGATCGCCGACACGCGCCGCCAGCTGCGCCGGATCGAAGCCGGGCAGGCCACGGCCGCGAAGGCCAGAGGGAAGGGGTCCTCGGGCCCCCCCGTCAGCAGCATCGCGACGATCCAGGCCTCGAACCTCGCCAGCAAGATCAACCAGCTCGAAGCAGACCTGACGGTTGCGGGCGTCCAGGAGATCAGCTCCGGCAAGACCAAGGCGACGCTGCTCTCGCCGGCGCCGAAAAAGGACGCGGTCTTCGGATTCGTGCTGGGCGTCCTGCTCGCCGCGGCCGCGGCGTACGCGGCAAGTCGCTTCGACCGGCGGCTGCGTTCGCTGGCGAACATCGAGGCGGCCTTCCACACGCAGATCCTCGCCGCGCTGCCAGCCGTCAGAGAGCCGGTTACCCGCCGGGGGGGAGCGCCGGCGCCCGCCGGGCCGCTGCTCGAGCCGCTGCGGCGGCTGCACACCACGCTGAAGCTCGGCGACATGCTCGAGCACGACCGCGAGCGCTCGCCACGTCTGATCCTGTTCCTCAGCGCCGATGCCGGCGACGGCAAGTCGGCGATGGTCGCCAACCTGGCGCTCGTGCAGCGCGACGCGGGCGAGCGGGTGGCGGTCATCGAGGCGGACCTGCGCCGGCCCGTGCTCGCCGGGCTGCTGGACGCCGCCGCTCCGTACGGGCTGACGGAGGTGCTCACCGGAGCGCTCTCGCTCGGCGAGGCGTTGCAGAGCGCGATCCACCTGCAGGGCGCCGCCGCGCCCAGCTCGGCGGAGGGCGTGTCCACGGCGATCGACGCGCGCACCGCGGGCTCGATCTCGGTGCTCGTGAGCGGCGCGCCCGCCGCCAACCCGCCCGCGCTGCTGGCCGGCGCCACGATGGCTGGCCTGCTGCGCTCGGCCGCCGAGGACTTCGACCACGTGCTGATCGACGCGCCCCCGCCGCTGCAGGTGAGCGACGTGCTGCCGCTGCTCGGAGCGGTCGATGGGATCGTGCTCGTCGCGCGGGCCGGGCACACCCGCGAGGCCTCGGCGCGGCGGCTCATGCAGCTCCTCGCGCGCGTCTCCAGCGCGCCGGTGCTCGGGGTGATCGCCAACTGCGCCTCGCGCGCCGAAGTCGAGGAGTACGGCTTCAGCTCGCCGCGCGGCGAGCGGCGCTGGCTGCGCACGCCGATCGTCCGATGAGCGCCCCTCACCCGCGTCTGTCCTCCCCGCTGGCAGGAGTCCATCCGGCTGTCCTGAACCGCCGCATCGGCGAGCTCGCCCTGATCGGCGCCACCGGGCTGGTGCCCCTGGCGATGGCGCTCGCGATCGCCCTGGAGGTTCCCGATCCGAACCTCCTGCTCGTCGCCGGCCTGGCCCTCGGAGCCGTGGGCGTCATCGCGCTCGTGGTCAACACGCGCCTGGAGGTGTCGGTCGCGCTGCTGGCGCTCTACCTCGGCACCCTCGACGGGCCGGTCAAGCTGCTGACCGCCAACCAGGCGGCGTCCGCCGTGCGCGACGTGCTGATCTTCGCCGTCGTCCTCGGCGCGGTCGTGCGCCTGCTGATCGCCGGGGAGCGTGTGCGGCTGCCGCCCCTGGCGGGGTGGGTCCTGGCGTACGTCGTGCTCGTGCTGGCCGAGGCCTTCAACCCGAACACGCTCGGCACGCTGAAGATCCTGGGTGGCTTCCGCCAGCAGCTCGAGTGGGTCCCGTTCTTCTTCTTCGGGTACCTGCTCGTGCGCTCGCGGGATCGCTTCCGCAAGGTCTTCCTGATCCTTGGTGTGATCGCGCTCGCCAACGGGGTGGTGGGCGCCTATCAGACGCGGCTCACGCCGGCGCAGCTGGCCAGTTGGGGTCCGGGCTACGCCGAACGGGTCTACGGCAGCGAAACCCTCTCGGGGCGCAAATACCTGAGCGAAGGCGTCGCCCGGGTGCGCCCGCCCGCCCTCGGCTCGGACTCCGGCTTCGGTGGCAGCGTCGGCGTGATCGCGCTGGCCGGCACCGTGGCGCTGCTGGCGAGCAGCCGGCGGCGGCGATGGCTGGCGGTGGTGCTCTGCCTGGGGGCGCTGCTCGCGATCGCCACCTCGCTGGCGCGCCTCTCGGTCGTCGGGGCGGTGATCGCGCTGCTCGGCTTCGTCCTGCTC
>JBOGYA010000209.1:0-5301 GCA_050696515.1 Solirubrobacteraceae bacterium | reverse complement strand
CTGCCGAAGAATGCCCGAACGCGGCGTTCCGTACTGGCCCCTCCTCGCATCTGCCGGACTGCCGCGCGTATGAGCTGGTCTCGCCGTCGTACAAGGCTACGGGTGTGGTGGAACTCCGGGGCAAAGGCCCGGAAGGAACGTCGCTCACGTTGAATGACCTGAACGGGCTCCCGGGACTCGAAGGCTTCCCCAACATCCTCGGCTTCGCTCCGGGGGCTGTGTACACGACCCAGCGGACGGCCTCGGGCTGGGTGACCGTGGGCGACGAACCGCCGGCGTCTGAATATATGCCCTACCAGGTGGGCGAATTCGATGATACAGCGGGTGCGAGTCTGGATAACCAGACGCACTTCTGGACGGCGCGTGGGAAGTGGCAGCCTGGAAACAGGGTCGACTTCTTCAAGCGCGGCCCCGATCACACGATCGTGGATGTCGGCCCCGGGCTGCCGCCGACGACGCCGTCGGGCTCGCCACAGGAACTGGGCAACGCCGCGGAATTGTCTGCGGTTGGGGTGTCTGCCGATGCGTCGCGTCTGTTCTTCGTGTTGGATTCGTCCTTCTGGCCGTTTGACGGCACGGAAGCAGGCCACAAGCTCAAAACTATCTACGAGTATCTGGGGGTGGGAAACACGACCCCGATGCTGGTGGGAGTCAACAGTAAAGGCGAACAGATAAGCCAGTGCGGCGTCGTGCTCGGCTCCGGCAAGCCGAATGACGGCATCACCAACGGGCTGGTCACGTTCAACCACAACGCGGTATCCACGGACGGCAACGTTGTGTACTTCACGGCATACCCGAAAAACTACGGGGGGGATGGGTGCGGTGGCAGTGCGCCTCCGGTCGCGGAGCTGTTCGCGCGGATCGACAGTGGGCTGGCGGATGCGCACACTGTCGCGATCTCCGAGCCTTCCAGGGAAGACTGCTCTGCGTGTAACACCGAAGCGGGTGTGCTCGCGAACGCCGAATTCAGGGGCGCCTCGGCGGATGGCTCGAAGGCGTTCTTCGCGACCGCGCAGCCGCTGCTCGGCGGGGATACGAGCAGCAATCTTTACGAGTACGACTTCGGTGCGCCGGCAGGGGAGAGGGTCGTGCGGGTCTCGGGCGGGGATTCGACGGTCTCCAATCCCACGGCCGAAGTGCTGGTCGGCGATGGCTCCAGCCATCTCTGGGTTCAGGTCTCCGAGGATGGGTCGCATGTCTATTTTCTCGCGAACGGCGTGTTGACGAGGACGCCGAACGGGCAGGGTGAATCCGCGGAAGCGGGCGCCGCGAATCTGTATGTGTTCGAGCGCGACGCCAGCTACCCGGCGGGGCGCATCGCGTTCATCGCTCGGCTGTCCTCAGAAGACGTGAGCTCCAAATCCTTGACTTCCACGTCGAATGTGACGCCGGATGGTCGTTTTCTGGTGTTCACCAGCAACCGCGATCTGACGCCTGACGATACGAGCACCGCGGTGCAGGTGTTCGAGTATGACGCGCAGACCGGTGCGCTGGTGCGCGTCTCGATCGGGCAGAACGGCTACAACGACAACGGCAACACCGACGTCGCCAACGCATCGATCATGCATCCCCTTTACGAATACAGATACAACTCTTCGGCTTACTGGAAGGACCTGTCGGTGTCTGCCGATGGTTCGTATGTGTTCTTTCAGAGCTCTGACGGCCTCACTCCGCAGGCTGTCAATCGGCAGGTGATCGGATATGACAACTTTGCAGAAAAGTCGATCTATGCCAACAATGTCTACGAGTATCACGCTGGGCGGGTGAGCTTGATCTCCGATGGCCAGGATCTCGCCACTACGCAGAGTGGAAGCCTCGTGGAACTGCTGGGTACGGATGCCTCGGGTGGCGATGTGCTCTTCACGACCGTGGATCGGCTGGTGGGGCAGGACACTGATGACAATCTCGATATCTACGATGCCCGGGTCGGCGGTGGGTTTCCTGCGCCCACGGTGCCGCCGTCGTGCTCGGGCGAAGCGTGTCAGGGTCAGTTGAGCGGCGCGCCGACGCTGCTGTCGCCCGGGAGTGAGCTGCAGGCGGGTGGCAACCCGCCGCTGGCCGGCGAACCCGCGGCGAAGCCTAAGCAGAAGAAGGCGAAGCACAAGAAGACCAGGGGGCGCGCCAGGCGGCGTGGGAGGAAGGCAAGGAAGGCTGCTGTCAGCGGTCGTGTGGAGCGGAAGGCGGGTCGGTCATGAGGAGGGTGGTCTGTGGTCTGGTCGGTGCGGGCGTGGCGCTCGCGGGGATCCTTGGCGCGTCGGCTGCGTCGGCTGCCGTTCCGGGTCCGGGTTTGACGGTGGAAGCGGTCGCGGGACCGACGGTCTTCTCCGCGGCGCACAACGATCGTGGACTTCCCGATACGTACATGGTGAGGGTGACGAACGCCGGTAGCGAACCGACCGACGGGAGCACGATCACGATCAGCGACGAGCTGCCCCGCGGCTTGACGGCGACCGGCCTCCACGGCGAACTGGATACCTACAGGCACAGGGGACCCAAGGAACCCCCCACACCGCTCTCGTGTGAAACGGCGACCGCGACGTGTGCTTTCAACCATCCGCTCAAGCCGGGGCAGCGCCTGCTCATGATTGTCGAATTGACTGTCGCGCCGGGTACGGTGGGGCCGGTGACGAACAGCGTGTTCGTCTCCGGTGGCGGCGCGCCGGGCGCGTCCGTGAACGTGACGACGGCGATCGGGACGGCGGCGGAATCGATGGCGGAGCCGTTTGGCGTCGCGGCGCTGGCGGCCGAAACGACGGGTGTGGGTGGGCTGATCGACGCTCAGGCTGGCGATCACCCGTATGAGACGACGGTCTCCTTCTCGCTGAACACCGCCGACGGCACCAGAGGCGGGGGGATTACCTACGAAGACTCGGCTGGTTCCAGTGGTCTCGTCGCGCATGTGAGGGACGTCGTGGTCGACGTCCCTCCGGGTGTTACCGGGGATCCGACCGTGGTGGAAAGGTGCCCGCAGTACAAGGTCGCCCGCGGGTTGTGCCCGCTCAGCACCCAGATCGGTGTCGCGAGGCTCAGAATACTTCAAAGGCCCATTCAAGAAGGCGAACTCAACGAGTTTGTGTATCCGGTGTACAACGTCGTCCCCGACAAGGGTTACCCGGCGGAGTTCTCGATCGCTCTTCCATCCATCAGAGTAGCGGTGCCGTTGTATGTGAGCGTCATCCCGGAATCCAACTATGAGGTGCGGATCATCACGCCGGGTATCCCGGAGGTCGGCAGTCCGGTGGATGTGTCGGTGACGTTCTTCGGTACACCGTCGACCGACCCGAATATATACAACGAATATCGCGAAGAAGTGCACGGTGTGGCGCCGGTCGCGTTCTTGGATAACCCGGTGGATTGCGCGGCGGGGCCGCAGACGGCGACGGTGAGCGTGGATTCTTGGGAGAACCCGGGTCCGTTTCTGGCGAGTGGCCAGCCGGATTTGAGCGATCCGCGGTGGGCGTCGAGGTCGACGACGATGTTCCCGTCGCTGACGGGCTGCGAACTGCTGCAGTTCAACCCGTCGCTGACGGTGCTGCCGGATACCTCGCGCGCGGACGAACCGGCGGGAACGAACGTCGAATTGAACTTGCCACAGGCGCCGCAGCAGTTCCCGGCGCTGCTCACGCCGGAGTTCAAGGAAACGACTGTGACGCTGCCGTCGGGTCTGTCGCTCTCGCCGTCGGCGGGGGATGGGCTCGAAGGGTGCAGCGATGCGCAGATAGCGTTGGGGTCGGGGAGCTTGGGGTCGTGTCCGACGGGGTCGCAGATCGGGACGATCAAGGTCGAAACGCCGCTGTTGACCGAACCGCTCGAAGGGCAGGTGTACCTGGGGACCCCGCACTGCGATCCGTGCACGAACGCGGACGCCTCGGACGGCAACATGTTCCGGCTGTTCCTGCAGATCGAGGGGTCAGGGGTCGTGGTCAAGCAGGAAGGCATCATCCGCACGAACTCGAGCACGGGGCAGTTGACGACGACGTTCAAGAATCTCCCGCAGCTGCCGACGGGCAACATCCAGCTGCATTTCAACAGCGGTTTGCGTGCGGGGCTCGCGACGCCGCAGGCGTGCGGGACGTTCACCGGCACCGCGGATCTGGCGCCGTGGAGCTCCCCGATCACGCCGAACGCGACGCCCGAGTCGCAGTTCAACGTGGACTGGGACGGCAACGGCGGGGCGTGCCCTGCAGTATGGCCGTTTCACCCCGAATTTACCGCGGGGACATCGAACCCGAACGCCGGTCAGCTCAGCCCGCTGACGGTCACGTTCAACCGCGAAGACCGCGAACAGGACATCTCCCAGATCAAGGTCCTGACCCCACCCGGCCTGCTCGGGTCGCTCTCCGGGGTCCCGCTGTGCGGCGAGCCCCAGGCGGATCTGGGGACCTGCTCGGCCGCGTCGCAGATCGGCGAAATGACTGTCGCGGCGGGCCCGGGGTCGCACCCGTACTACCAGAAAGGGATGGTGTACCTGACGGGGCCGTATGAGGGCGCGCCGTTCGGCCTGTCGATCGTGGTCCCGACGCACGCGGGACCGTTCAACCTCGGGAACGTGGTCGTGCGCGCGCGGATCGATGTGGACCCGTATACGACGGCGTTGACGGTCACGACCGACCCGCTGCCGCAGATCCTGGACGGGATCCCGTTGCGCCTTAGGAAAACGAATGTGACGATCAACCGGCCGGGGTTCATCTTCAACCCGACCGATTGCGCGCAGCAGCACATCACCGCGACGATCTCAGGCTCCCAGGGCACGCAGACCGAAGAGTCCACGCCGTTCGCGGTCTCCGGGTGCGCTGGCCTGTCGTTCGGCCCGAAGTTCAGCGTCGCGACATCCGGTAAAACCTCGAAAGCGAACGGGGCGAGCCTCGACGCGAAACTCGTGTTCCCCTCGGGTCCGCAGTCGAATATCGCGCGGGTCAGGGTGGAACTGCCCAAGCAGCTGCCCTCGCGGCTCACGACGCTGCAGAAGGCGTGCCCGGACAGCGTCTTCGAAGCGAACCCCGCAGCGTGTCCGGCGGCGTCGGTGATCGGCGCGGTGCAGGCGGTGACGCCGATCCTGCCGGTGAAGCTCAGGGGCCCGGTGTACTTCGTCTCGCACGGCGGCGCGGCGTTCCCGAACCTCGTCGCGGTCCTCCAAGGCTACGGGGTCCGCGTCAACCTCGTCGGGGAAACGTTCATCTCGAAAGCGGGGATCACGAGCTCGACGTTCACGAACGTCCCCGACGTCCCTGTCAGCTCGTTCGAGCTGTTCCTGCCGCAGGGCCCGTTCTCGGCGCTCGCGGCGAACGGGAACCTCTGCAG
>JBOGYA010000208.1:0-5329 GCA_050696515.1 Solirubrobacteraceae bacterium | reverse complement strand
GCGCCGGACCGCGCGCAGCCCCGCACGGCGCAGCCGTCGCGACGTGAGCGCCTTGACCGACGCCTTCACGGCCCGCGACACCGGCCCGGCCCCGACGGATACGGCCTGCACCGCCTGGTGCAGGCGTTGCGAGCGCACGCCGACCGTGGGATTCGCCTCGATCGCGTCGATCGGCTGCGTGTCGTCCACCTCCAGGAAGCGCAGCACCCGGCGCACCGTCGCCTCGTTCTCGCGCCGGAAGTCCTCGTAGATCAGCACCAGCACCTGCTCCGCGGCGAACACCGCGTGAAAGCGGCGCAGCTGCTCGACGTAGCGGACGTGCTCGGAGTACAGCAACGCCTGCGGGCGGGGGGAGCGGGGTGGGATGTGCCTGCCCTGACGCCGCTCGCCCTCGAGCGCGAGCGCCCTGCCGAGATCGCGCTCGGCCTCGACGTGAACCTGCACGTTCTGCAGGTGCAGCGAGCGCAGGAAGCTCGCGGGCTCGCGCAGGATCGCGACGATCCGCGCGGCCGGCTGCAGCTCCGCGATGCGGCCCGCGGCGGTGCGCGACATCAGGTAGGAGGACGACGCCTCACCGGCGCGCTGCCGCGGGCTCGCGGGGGCGAACAGCGCCAGGTACTCCTCGAGTGTCTCCGGGCGCCGGCCCATGCGCGGCTTCCGGAAGGGCGAGAGCAGCTCGGGCGCGAGAAAGCAGGGCTCCTTGACATCGGACATGTAGACCTGCGGATGGCCCCGCAGCATCCTGTAGAGCGCGGTCGTGCCGCACTTGGGGTGGCCGACGAGAAAGAAGTCGGGGACCCTCGCCGCGGAGTCCGGGACCCTCGCCCCGGGCAGGGGCGCCGCACCATCGGCGGGCGCTGCCCACGACGGCTCAATTGATGCGGTCATAGCCCCACAGCGCCACGAGGTCGCGGCCCAGGTACTCGCTCAACGCCACCACCTCTCCCTTGAAACGCCGCCGCAGCTGCACCATCAGCTCCTCATCCGGCGGCGGCGGCTCGCCGACGAGCACCCGGCGGCGCACCGTCCGCAGCGCAGCCCCGCGCAGCCGCGCGGAGGTGAGCGCCTTGAGCGGCGCCTTCGCGGCCCGCGAGAGCGGCCCCCGCCCGACCGAGAGCGTGTGCACCAGATCGTCGAGCCGCTGGGAGCGCACGCGCACCGTGGGGTTGGCCTCGCTCGCCTCGATCGGAGCGAGCTCGTCCACCTCCAGGAAGCGCAGCACCCGGCGCACCGTCGCCTCGTTCTCGCGCCGGAAGTCGTCGTAGATCAACACCAGCACCCGCTCGCGCCCGAACCGCTCGTGAAAGCGGCGCAGCTGCTCGACGTAGCGCACCCGATCGGAGTACAGGAGCGCCTGCGGGCGCGGCGAGCGGCGGGGTATGCGCCGCCCCTGACGCCGCGCCTCCTCCAGCGCGAGCGCCTTGCGCAGGTCCCGCTGCGTCTCGATGTGGTTCTGCAGGAGCTGCAGGTGCAGTGAGCGCAGGAAGCTCGCGGGCTCGCGCACGATCGCGATCGCGCGCGCGGCGGGCTGCAGCTCCGCGATGCCGCTCGCGGCCGTGCGGGAGACGATGTACGACGAGGACGCCTCGCCCACGCGCTGCTCCGGCCGCGCCGCGGCGAACAGCGCGAGGTACTCGGCGAGCGTCTGCGGGAGCGGGCCGGAGGTCGGCCGCTGAAAGCGCGAGCGCAGATCGGCGGCGAAGAACGCCGGCTCCTTGAGCTCGGGCATGTAGATCTGCGGGTGGCGGCGCAGCATCTCGTACAGCGCGGTCGTGCCGCACTTGGCGTGGCCGACGATGAAGAAGTCGGGGACCCGGCGCCCCGAGCGCTCAGCCGAGGCAGTCATAGCCCCACACGGTCATAGCCCCACAGGCTCACGAGGTCGCGGCCCAGGTACTCGCTGAGCGCCACCACCTCTCCCTTGAAACGGCGCCGCAGGAGCACCATCAACTCCGCATCCGGCGGCGGCGGCGCGGTGAAGACGATCCGCCGCTGCGCTGCGTCGCGGGCGCTGCGGCGCAGCCGCGTGGGCGTGAGCGCCTTGAGCGACGCCTTCACCGCCAGCGAGACCGGCCCGTGCCCGACGGACACCGCGTGCAGCAGCTCGTTGAGGCGCTGCGAGCGCGCGCGGACGGTCGGGTTGGCCTCGACCGCCTCGATCGGAACCGTGTCGTCCACGTCGAGAAAGCGCAGCACCCGGCGAACCGTCGCAGCGTTATCGCGCCGGAAGTCGTCGTAGATCAGCACCAACACCTGCTCCGGGGGGAACGCCGCGTGAAAGCGGCGCAGCTGCTCGACGTAGCGGACGTGCTCGGAGTAGAGGAGCGTCTGCGGCCAGTACGAGTAACGCGGGATGTGCCGCCCATCTCGCCTGGCGGGCTCGAGCGCGAGCGCCTTGCGCAGGTCGCCCTCGGTCTCGATAAAGGTCTGCACGAACTGGAGGTGCAGCGAGCGCAGGAAGCTCGCGGGCTCGCGCAGGATCGCGACGATCCGCGCAGCGGGCTGCACCTCGGCGATCCCACGGGCGGCGGTCCGCGACCACAGGTACAGCGCCGTCGCCTCGCCGACACGCTGACGCGGCCCTGCCGCGGCGAACAACGCGAGGTACTCGGCGAGCGTCGCCGGGGTCCCCGCGGGCCGCGGCGGGGTGCGCTCGTGCAGCTCAGTCGCGAAGAACCACGGCTCCTTGCCCGCGGGCATGTAGATCTGCGGGTGGCGGCGCAACATCTCGTACAGCGCCGTAGTGCCGCTCTTGGGGTGCCCGACGACGAAGAAGTCCGGAGCTCTCATCGCGCCCCGAGCAATCCGCCCTCATACGCTCCCGCGGCGAGCGCCGAGGCCGAGCGGTAGTAGGAGCTGTGCGTCCGCAGCAGAGCCGTCGTGTCGAACGCCGCCAGCCGGCCGTCGAGGATCACCATCACCCGATCGCAGATGTCGAGCGTCGACAGCCGGTGCGCCACAATGAAGATCGTCAAGTCGTGCTTGAGCGCGGTGAGCGACTCCTGGATCAGCTTCTCGGAGTGCGGGTCGAGCGCGCTGGTCGGCTCGTCGAGCACCAGCACCTCGGGCCGCGCGGCGAGCGCGCGCGCGAGGCAGATGCGCTGCTGCTGGCCGCCGGAGACCGCGTCGGCGCGGGGTCCCACGATCGTCTCGTAGCCCTGCGGCCAGGCCATCACGTCGTCGTGGATGCGAGCCAGCCGGCCGGCGCGCTCCACCGCGTCGGGGGGGAGGTCGCGAAAGTAGCGGATGTTCTCCGCGACGGAGGCGTGCACGAGACGCGGTTCCTGCGAGACGTAGGCGACCCGCCGGTTCCAGTCGCTGCGCGCGAACTGCTCGGCGGGCACGCCGTTGACCAGGTAGCGCCCGTGGTCCTGGGCCCTCAGCCGCAGCAGGATCTGCACCAGCGTGGACTTGCCGGCGCCCGAGGGCCCGATGATCCCGATCGCCTCGCCGCCGGCGATCTCGAAGTCGATCTCCGAGAGCACCGGCCGCCCGGCGCGGTAGGCGAACGAGACGCGCTCGAACGCCAGCTCGCGGATCGGCGTCAGCGGGCGCCCGCCGTCGAGGGGTGTGCTCTGGGCGTAGCGCCGCTCCGCCTGCTGCAGCCGCTCGATGAACGGCAGCGACTGGCGCAAGCCCTGGTAGGCGGTTTGCACCTGCTGGCCATTGGTGCCGGCGCGCACGAGCAGCAGGACCACCGCCCCGAGCGAGGCCACGTGGCCGCTGCCCGCGGCGTACAGCCCGAAGAGGCCGGCGATGAGCAGGACGTAGATCATGCTCTGGTAGAGGTTCGGGATCAGGCGGCCGAGCATCCATGTGCGGAAGAAGAGGTCCTGAGCGGTGTCGACCAGGCGATCGATCCGCACGCGCTGCGCCCCGCCGACGCCGAACACCTGGGTGTCCTCGGCCACGCGGATCGCCTCGCCGATCCCGCCGGCGTACTCCATCTGCGCCTGGGACAGCGCGCGCGCGCGACGCGCCCCGAGCGCGTTCAGCGGCCGCAGCACCCCGAACAGCGCCACCGCGGCGCCGAGGACGAGAGCGGCCGCCACCGCGTTGAGCGCGAGCGCCGAGATCAGCAGGATCACGAACGTGATCAGCGCGGTCAGCAGCGTCGTCGCCTGCACGGCGCAGGAGGTCGCCTGGATCACCTGGCTGGTCATCGTCTCCTGCAGGTGTCCCTCGCGGTCGCTGGACTGCACCTCCCAGGCGGCGCGCGTGAAGGCGTGGAAGAGGTCTCTGCGCAGCCGCGCCTGCACGTCGGCGCCGATGCGCGCCGGCAGGATCGAGATCGGCGCCTGCAGCGCCAGGCGGAAGGCGGCGAGGGCGAACGCGACGGCGATCAGGGTCCCGACCGCCGGGTCGCCGTGCAGCGGGCCGACATCGACGCGCACGCGCCCGTGCCCGTTGACGAGCGCGGCGGCGACCTGCGCGATCACGGCGAGCATCCCGGCTTCGGCGAAGCCGGCGAGCACCGAGCTCGCCGCGAGCGTCGCGATCGACCCGCGACGGTCGCCGAGCACCAGGCTCAGCCGCGCGCGCGTGGGTGAGCGCCGCTGACGCCGTGGTAGGCGCATGCGCCTCATCCCCCACCAACGCTCCCCGCCGCCGCGCCCGTACGCTCCGGGCCGCCGAGCCAATACGCCGCGATCCCGACCGCAAACCAGTAGAACGGGCCAGCGGCCGCGCTGGCCATCACCGGCCCGTTGGTCCCCATCAGGATCAACGCGACGAACGCCGCGAACACGCCGGCGAGGCCGATGCGGATCTCGACGTCCGCGACTCGCCGCAGGCGGCGTGCCACCAGCCGGATCACGGTGAGCGAGAGCGCGACCCATAGCAGCAGGCCTGGCAGCCCGAGTTCGTCGGTCACGTAGTTGTACTGCGTCTCCGCGCTGTGCCCGTGGCCTTCCAGCTTCACGGTCGTGTGCCCGCCGAAGCTCGACGCCGCGCCCGCGGTCGCCAAGCCGAAGCCGAAGGGGGCATTGACGATGTCGTTCGGGATCTGCGCGAGGCTCGCGGCCTTGTAGGTGGTGGAGGTCGAGGCCACGTTGTTGGGCGCAATGCTGGTGTAGCGGGAGAAGACCCCGCCGCCCTCGATCGATACGAGCACCGCGCCGAGGGGAACCGCGAAGGCCGCGACCGCCAGCAGCGCCCTGAGCGGGCGGCTCGCGCGGCGGCCCGCGCTGGCGGAGAGCAGGACGAAGCCGAGCAGCGCGATCACCGCCCCGACGACCGAGAGGCGCGCCAGCGAGGTGGCGATCGCGAGCAGCGCCCCCAGGCAGAGCACCACCGCCAGCCATCGCCGCCGCCGGCTGCTAGCCAGCAG
>JBOGYA010000207.1:0-5340 GCA_050696515.1 Solirubrobacteraceae bacterium | reverse complement strand
GTCCGAGACGGCTGTTGAGCGCCGTTGAATTTGGTCGCGGGCGGGGGTGCGGGTGCCGTTGATCGTGGTGCTGGGCTTGGCACGCTTCTTGCGTTCGTGAACGCGCGAGAGCCCTCCCGTCAGCTTGATCGGTCGTCGGGAGGGCTCTCTTGGATGCCGGAGGTGGCACCCGATGTTGATGGTATGTGCCGAGGTGGCGTTGGTGGAGGCTGAGCTGGTCGGCGGGCTGTTGGGGTGTCCGTCGTGTCGGGGTGCTCTGGGGCCGTGGGGGCATGCTCGGGAGCGGGTTGTGCGTTGCCGGTCGGGGGATCTGCTGTTGCGGCCGCGGCGGGCGCGCTGCCGCGAGTGCGCGGGCACGCACGTGTTGCTGTCGGAGATTGTGCTCTTGCGCCGGCGGGACGAGGTGTCAGTGATCGGGGCGGCGATTGAGGCGAGCGTCGTTGGCGAGGGGTATCGGCGGATCGCGGCCCGGTTGGGGGCGTGTGCGGACACGGTTCGTGGCTGGCTGCGTCGTTTCGTTCGGCGCGCGGAGCTGGTGAGGGTGCACTTCACGCGGTTGGCGGTCGTGCTGGATCCGGAGCTCGGGCCGATCGCGCCGACCGGGAGCGGCGTCGCGGATGCGTTGGAGGCGATCGCGGTCGCCGTTCGGGCGTGGGTGTTGCGGTTCGGGCCGGCGGATCCGTGGCGGGTCGCGTCCAGGTTGTCGGCCGGGATGTTGTTGTCCAACACGAGTTCCCTCGCGACAGGAGCGCTGTGAGCTGAGAAGGTCCGGGCGCTCGTGTCAGAGAGCGCCAGCAGAGCCAGTCAGGAGCGTCGGCGGGAGATCGGCCTGTTCCGCTACGCGCTCGTCAGGGATGCGGCTGACGCCGCACTGTCGAAGGCGCAGCGCGGCCGGCTGCTCGGTGCGCTCGCCGACCGGGACCATTTGGGACCGGACGGTCGGCTCGTCAGGGTCAGTCGCACGACGCTGGGACGGTGGATCCGCGCGTACCGTCATGGCGGGTTCGAGGCGCTTGTTCCCCAGCCGCGCGTGACCCCGCTGCGCACGGCGGCCGGCATGCTCGAGCTCGCGTTTCAGTTGAAGCGGGAGCGGCCGGAGCGAACCGCAGCGCAGGTCCACGAGATCATGCTCGCCACCGCCGGTGATGAGCCGGTGCCGGGGTTGCGGACGTTGCAGACCCACTTCGCTCGTCAGGGGCTCAACGTTCGTGGGGATGGCCGGACGCCGACGGGGAAGGTCTATGGCCGCTTCGAGGCCGAGGTGCGCAACCAGTTGTGGACGGGCGATGGCTTGCACGGCCCCAAGCTGGCCGGCAGCTCGGCGCGTCGGGCGGTCCTGTTGGCGTTCATCGACGATCACAGCAGATTGTTGGTCGGCTGGCGCTGGGGGACCGGCGAGGATGTGTTCCGTCTAGAGGCCGCGCTGCGCTCAGGGCTGATGAGCCGCGGGGTTCCCGAGGCGATCCTGGTCGACCGGGGCTCGGCGTTCGTGTCCTCGCAACTGCTCAGAGCGTGCGCGGTGTTGGGCGTCAAACTGGTTCACGCGAGCCCGCGCGCGGCGACGACGAAGGGGAAGATCGAGAGGTTTTTCAAGACCGTCCGCGATCAGTTCCTGGTCGAGATCGACGACGGTATCGAGCTCGGGGAGCTGAACCGCCTGTTCTCCGCCTGGCTTGAGGTCGTCTACCACCGGCGCGTGCACTCCGAGACGAACGCCACGCCGCTGACCCGGTTCCAAGCCGCCGGAGCGCCGAAGCTCCCGACCCCGGCACTGCTGCGCGATGCGTTCCTGTGGTCGCAGGAGCGGGCGGTCACCAAGACCGCGACCGTGTCCTTGCACGGCAACCAATACGAGGTCGACCCCGCGCTCGTGGGCCGCAAGGTCGAGCTGGTCTTCGACCCGTTCGATCTCGCCCGGATCGAGGTGCGCTACCAGCACCGGCCGTTCGGGACCGCGGTGCCGTTGGTGATCGGCCGGCACACCCACCCTCAAGCGCAGCGCGAGCTGCCGCCGCCGGCGACGGGCACCGGGATCAATTACCTCAAGCTCCTGGCCGACAAACGCGACGCCGAGCTCAGTGGGCACCGGATCGACTACGCACGCCTCACCAACGGCGACGGCGACGGCGACGGCGACGGCGACGCCAGCCTCGCCAACGATGGTGACGGTGACGGTGAGGATCGTGACATCAACGAGCAGGAGGACGGACGGTGAGTATTGACAGGTTGCGCGCGCATTACGGGTTCTCGCGGATGCCGTTCGGGAAGGATCTGGCGCCCGGGATGTTGCACGCGCATGGCGGGCACGCGGAGGCGGTCGCCCGGATCCAGTGGTGCATCGCTGAGCAGGCGATCGGCGTGATCTCCGGCGAGTGCGGGGCGGGGAAGACGGTTGCCGCCCGTGCCGCGGTCGCTGGACTGGACGCGTCGCGGCACACGATCATCTATCTCGGCACGCCGGGGGTGGGGTTGCGCGGGATCTACGGGCTGATCATCACCACGTTGGGCGGCACCCCGCGCTTTCATCACGCCGCGCTGATCCCCCAAGCCCAGGAGCTGCTTGAGGCCGAGACCGCCGAGCGCGGCAAGCAGGTGGTCCTGATCATTGATGAGGCTCATCTTCTCGACGCTGAGAGCCTGGAGGGGATCCGGTGTTTGTCGAACATCGGGATGGACCAGACGGCCCCGTTCTGTCTTTTGTTGCTGGGCCAGCCGACATTGCGCCACCGACTCAGGCGCGGCGCGTTCACCGCGCTGGATCAGCGGATCGCGGTGCGCTACGCGATCGCCGGCCTGGACGCAAAGGAGACCCACAGCTATGTGCAGCATCACCTCGCGCTCGCCGGCCGCTCCGACACTCTCTTCTCAGACGACGCGGTCGGGCTGATCCACGAGGCCTCCCGCGGCCTGCCGCGGCTGATCAACAACCTCGCCGTCGGATCGCTGATCGCCGCGTTCGCTTCCAAGAAGGCGATCGTCGATCAGTCCGCGGTCCGCGTCGCGGTCGCCGAGGCCGCCAACGAATGACGCTGGCCGCCGAGCGCCTGCTCGATCAGGATCCGCCGCCGTGCCCGGTGCTGCTGGCCGCACCTGCGGGCTGGCCGGCGCCGCCTGGCCCGGCTGCCTACCACGGGCTGATCGGCGAGATCGTCAGAGTGCTCGAACCCGAGACCGAGGCTGACCCGGTCGCGATCCTCACCCAGCTGCTGGTCGCGTTCGGCACCGCGATCGGCCGCGGCGCGTACTTCGAGATCGAGGCGACCCGCCACCATCCGCACGAGTTCCTGCTCTTGGTCGGTGAATCGTCACGCGCACGGAAGGGCACCGCTTGGGATCACGTGCGCCGGGTGATCTGCGAGGCCGACCCGACGCTCGCGGCGCGGATCCTCACCGGCCTCTCGAGCGGGGAGGGGTTAGTGTGGGCGGTGCGCGATCCCGCCGGCAGCGATCCCGGCGCTGGCGATCGTCGGCTGTTGGCGCTCGAGCCCGAGTTCGTCAGCGTCCTGAAGTCCGCCGCACGTGAGATCTCGACGCTGTCGCCAACCCTTCGCTCGGCCTGGGATGGCCGGCCCTTGCAATTGTTGACCCGCACCGCCCCGGCCCGCTCAACCGACGCGCACATCGCGCTGATCGGGCACATCACGCAGGCCGAGTTGCGTCACCACCTCACCCAGGTCGAGCTCGCTAACGGACTGGCCAACCGGTTCGTGCTCTGCGCCTGCCGCCGCACCCGCCTGCTGCCCGAAGGCGGCCACAGCGACCCGCTCCACGGCACCGGCCTGACGCGGATGCTCGGCGGCGCGATCCAACACGCCCGCACCGCCGGGCGCCTACCTCTGCACGAGCAAGCCCGCGAGCTCTGGCGCCACGCCTACACCCAACTCGCGACCGCCCAGCCCGCCGGGATCGCCAGCGCCCTGTGTGCCCGCGCAGAAGCACACACGATCCGTCTCGCGCTCCTCTACGCCCTCGCCGACGGCGAACCGAAGATCAAGGCCGAGCATCTCCAAGCAGCGCTCGCGCTCTACGACTACGGCGCCCGCTCGGCCGCCTGGGCGCTCCAAGGCGCCACCGGTGACCCGCTCGCCGAACAGATCCACGCCGCCCTACAAAACCACCCAGCCGGGCTGACCCGCAGCCAGATCAGCGACATCCTCCAGCACAACCGGCCCGCCGACCAGATCCAGCAAGCGCTCGTCGCGCTCCAACTCGCCGGTCGCGCAACCCGCCACCAGATCCCCACCGCCGGTCGCCCCGCCGAGCTCTGGACCGCCCAACACCGGTGACCTAACCACGCCACCCCTCCCCGGACACAGCCGCAGAAACTGCGCCGGGCGGCGGGGCCTGTCACCGAGCGCAGCGAGGGAAAGGAAGCGAAGCGACCTTGACAGCCCCGCCGCCGGCGCTACCACACTGCAAGTCCGGGGAGGGGGCGCCCATCCCAACACCAACACCTAGAAGGACTTCTTTCGTTCTTTCGTTCCCCTCTCCCGTCACCACCCAGAACAGCGCCAGCATGCCCAAATTCAACGGCGCTCAACACCTCTCGGCGGGCTAGGGTGGAGGGCGTCCCGTTAACTGTGTAGGCGGCTTATGTTAAGTGTAACAGTGACTCCGTGAGTGTCAATCAGTGACAGTCAGTTTTGCAGTGTCAGGGACGCGGTCACCGAAGTGGATTTTGAACGCCAGCAGCGCCGTCGTCCAGTTCCGGGTTCTGGTCCATTGCGGGACGGCGTTCTGCAGGGCGAGGTAGACGAGCTTGCGGGCGGCGTCCTCGTTGGGGAAGCTGCCTTTGGTCTTGATCGCCTTGCGTAGCTGCCGGTTGAGAGCTTCTATGGCATTTGTCGTGTAGATGACGCGGCGGACCTCCTCGGGGAACGCGAGGAACGGGATCACGTACTCCCAGGCGTTCAGCCACGCCTGGGTGATCACCGGGAACCGGGCGCCCCACTTCTCGTCGAAGGCCTCGAGCTCGGCGTGGGCCTGGTCTGAGTCCTTGGCGGTGTAGATCGGCTTGAGGTCCCGGGCGACCTGCTCGCGCTCGCGCCGGGGCACGTACTTCAGGCTGTTGCGGATGAGATGCACGATGCACGTCTGGACGGTGGTCTTCGGGAAGATGGCCTCAATCGCCTCGGGGAAGCCCGTGAGGCCGTCGACGCAGCAGATCAGGATGTCCCTGACCCCGCGACCCTTCAGATCGGTGAGGACCTGCATCCAGAACTTCGCGCCCTCGGTCTCCTGGAACCACATGCCCAGCACGTCGCGGTCGCCTTCGAGCGTCACGCCCAGGGCGAGGTACAGCGCGCGGCGCTGGACCGTGCCGCCCTCACGGATCTTGAT
>JBOGYA010000206.1:0-5342 GCA_050696515.1 Solirubrobacteraceae bacterium | reverse complement strand
GGCTGAGCGCGGGGCGGTCGGCGGCACCGTCGTTCTCGAGGTCTAGGTTGAGGCCGGCGTAGGCGGGGTCGGCGGCCAGCGCGGCGAGCTGCGCGAGCGTGCGCGCGCGCAGCGCGGGCTGGGTGAGGAGGCGATGCACCACGGCGCCCACCTGGCAGGAGAAGCGCGGCATCTCGGCGAGCCCGTGGGTGGCGGCGTAGGCGTCGACTTCCGGGCTGGGTGCCCCCACCAGGGTCCCGCCGGGAACGGCGCATTCAAAATAGGTGGGGTACACCACACCAACCGCCCCTACGTGCGCCTGGAGGTCGGCGAAGGAGTCGGGGGAGCTGGTGAGCAGGAACGCCTGCAAGGGGTCGGCGGCGGCCGGCACGGGGGTGGCCGCCGCGGGCAGCGTGGCCGCCGCGCACGCCAAGATCGCACACACCCGCCTGCGCACCATCACTCGCTGATAACCGGCAAGCGTTCGGATAGTTGCTGGCCGTCGCGCCTCAGCCCCCGAGCTGGGGCAGTTCCCAGATGGACTGGTCCTCGCTGCCGAGGTGCCACAGCCCGACGCCGAGGCCGAGCGACTGGACGAGCTGAGCGCGGATCGCGATCGTCTGCTGGTCGGAGTACCACACGGAGTGCGGCACGCCGGCGGCGTCCACATATGAGAAGTGGGGGTCGGCGGCGACGGGTTCCCATTCGGGGGTCGCCCCGAGCCCGCCCACCAGGGCCGCGATGTCGTTGAACTCGAGCGGGGTGCCGGGGTTGGCGGAGCCCCCGCCGTTGGGCCAGTCGATCCCGTACATCGGCATGCCGATCACGAACTTGCTCTTGTTGGGCAACGTGGCGGTGTATTCGGCGATCCGCTGGAACCACGGCAGTTCGTCCATCCCCCCGGGCGTGGAGGTCGTCCAGTGCAGGCCCCAGTCGAGCACGAAGATGTAGTCGGAGGGCACGGACAGCGCGGCGTCGTTGTACATCGCTGCGCGCCCGGACATGATGTTGTAGTACTTGGCGGTGACGACGGTGGAGAGTTTGTCGCCCTGTGCGTGCAGGCGCGCGGCGAGCGCGGTGATCCAGGCGGTGAAGGGTTCGCGCTCGGCCGGTTGAGCGCCCTCGAAGTCGATTTGGATGCCCTGGTAGCCGTCGTTCTGGCAGAGCGCGGCGAGTTCGTCGATCATGCGCTGCCCGGCCGCCGGTTCGTTGAGGATCTGGTCCTCGTCGACGGGGTTCTGGCAGTTCAGGCGCGGCATCACCGCGACCTGGCGCGCGCGCGCCCAATCGGTGACGAGCGACCAGTCGCTGCCGGTGACTTCGCCGCCCACGCCGCAGTTGAAGTAGGTGGGGTAGACGACGCCGATCTGCTGGTAGTGGGCCTCCAGATCGAAGAAGCTCTGGTCGGTGGAGGCGAGCAGGAAGGCCTGGACGTTGCCGTGCGTGGGCGGGGGATCGGCGGTTTCGATCGTAAGCGGCGCGGTGGGGGCGGAGATCGCCCCGAGCGAGTCGACCGCGACGACGGTGATCTGGTAGCTCGTGGAGGGCGCCAGGTTGGGGAGCGCGATCGTCGGAGCGGAGACTTGGCCGACGGGGATTTCGTCGCGGAAGACGCGGTAGCCGACGATGTTGCCGCTGACCGGCGTGGAGGGCGACCACGCGAGCGTGGCGGACTGGGCGGTGACTTCGGTGGCGGTGAGGTTGGCCGGCGTGGAGGGCGGGGTGTGGGTGGTGAACACGGCGACTTCGGGGGCGGGAGCGGAGAGGTAGCCGTAGGAGTCGAGCGCCCGCACCGTGAAGGTGTAGTGGCGCTGGGAGGCGAGCGCCACGGTCGCGGTCTGGCCGCTGACGACCCCCTCGGGCTGCCCGTCCTCGAACAGGAGGTAGCCGATGAGGCGGCCGCTGTTGGCGGCGCCAGCCTGCCAGGAGAGCGTGGCGGAGGTGTCGGTGACGCGCAGTGCGGAGATCAGCGCCGGGCCCTGGGGCGGGGTGTGGGAGGTGGTCAGGCGCAGCGGCGGGGTGCGCGCGCTTTCGCGGTGCAGGGCGTCGACGGCGGCGACCTCGACCAGGTAGGTGTGCAGCGTGGAGAGGTGTGTAAGGCGCATCGATTCCTTGGTGGTTTGGCCGACCAGGGCGCCGTCGCGGTAGACGCGGTAACCGATGATCCGCGCGGAGCCCGGGCGGCTGGGCACCCACCAGACGGTGGCGCCGGCTTCGCTCACTTCGGAGACGCTAAGCCGGTCGGGTGTGGTAGGGGGATTGTTGCCGGCCGCCGTGCCGCTGCGCGCGCTGCGCTTGACGCCGGCGTGGGCGGGGATCCGCAGCGCCTTGCTCGGCTTGCCGAGGCGCTCGCGGGTGTCGACGGCGGTGACCGTGATGCGGTGGGCGCGCGCGGCGCTGAGCTTGACGACGTAGACGCGTCTGCGGGTCTGCCCGACGACCGCGCCGTCGCGCTTGATCCGGTAGCCGGCGATGGGGGCGGCGCCGCGGGCGGCGCGGCGCCAGCCGATGCGCACGCCGATCGCGGTGGGGGCAAGCACGCGCAGCCCGTGCACCCGGCCTGGGGGACGCACGACCGGGCGACCGCTCGCAGATCGGCCGGCGTGGTGGCCCGGCGCAGCGAGCGAGACCGCGGCGACCGCGGCAACCAGCACACCGCTCACCGCAAGCTCCTCGCTTCCGGTTCGCCGGTGATCAGGAGGATCGGCTGGTGGGCCTTCTCCGCGGGCGTCGCGTGTTCGGCGAGCACTGAGACGCCAACCTGCGGCGTGAGCGGCCCGGCGACCGGCGCGAAGACGTCGCGCTCCAAACGCGAGGCGCCGGGCGGGTAGCGCGGGGGTTCGTATGGCGGGCGGTGGACCCGGACGTGCGCGGGCGCGACGAACCGCTCGGCCCACCGCTCCGTCCGCAGCACGAGCGTGGCGGGCGCGCGCGCAAGCGTGGGCGCGAGCAGCACCACCGGGGCCAGCGAAGCGGGCAGCAGCAGCGCGGCGAAGACGCGCCTGGCCGAGGGTGAGCGCACCACCATCGCCGCCTACCCCCCCTCTCCACCCGCGCCGAGGCCCGCGGTCGCCGGTCGGGTGCCCCAGGCGGCGGTGCGGCAGGTCGCGATCGCGTAGTAGGTCTGCCACAGCATGATCGCGAGGTAGAAGAACACGAACAGGATCCCGTACAGCCAGAGGACGTTGTAGCGGTCCTGGAAGAGCAGGAAGTAGAAGGAGTACACGAGCGCGAGCGCGTAGATCCCGGCGAGGTAGGTGAGCGGCAGCACCCCGTGGTGGGTGAGGGGCCCCCACACGAGCGAGTGCAGCGCGGCGATCGGCGCGAGCAGCGGGAGGACGATGCTGATGTAGGCGAAGAGGGCGGCGACGGGGTGCTTGCGCCAGATGAATTTGGCGACGATCAGCGACTCGCGCGTCCAGGAGCGCTTCCAGCGGGTTTGCTGCTTGATGAACGCACGGAAGGTGGTGGGCACGATCGTGTGCGACACCGCGCGCCGTTCGTAGACGATGCGCCAGTCGCGCAGCACGCAGTTGGTCAGCGAGCGGTCGTCGCCGAAGGTCGACTCGATGCCGAGGAAGGTCTGGCTCTCCCACCACTCAAGGCGCGGCATGATCGCCGCGCGGCGGTAGGCGGAGAAGCAGCCCGAGCAGCAGGTGACCGCGCCGAACACCGATTCGGCGGCCTTGACGACGCGGAAGGCGACGAAGTAGCGCACGCCCTGCATCCGGGTGATCCAGGTGTCGCGCACGTTGAGCACGTCGGCGTGCCCGCACACCGCTCCGACGCTGGAGTCGGCGAGCGGCTGCACGAGCCGTTTGAGCGCGTCGGGCTCCACCGAGGAGTCGGAGTCGACGAACACGATCACCTCCGCGGAGGTGGCGCGGATGCCGGCGGCCATCGCGGCGCGCTTGCCGCGGTTCTGCGGGAAGTCGATCACGCTCACGCGCCCGTGGGACTCCGCGGAGACGCGCCGCATCTCGGCGAGGGTGCCGTCGGTGGAGCCGTCGTTGACGGCGACGAGCTCGAGCTTCTCGGGGGGGTAGTCGAGCACCAGCAGCGAGCGCAGCGAGTGGGCGATCGCCTCCTGCTCGTTGAAGCCGGGCATCACGATCGCGATGCGGGGCTCGATTCCGGTGTCGGCCCCGCTCCACGTGCGGTAGAAGAGGCTGAAGAGGAAGCGCGAGACGATGTAGCAGGCGACGGAGATCGAGTAGACGCCGAAGAACACGTTGGAGAACAAGAGGCCGGCGAACGCCGCCTTGTAGGCCATCACGGCGGCGAGCAGCAGCAGCAGGTAGAGGCCGGCGAGGGCCTTCAGAATGCGGTGGGTGGTGAGGCGGCGGGTCGGCATCGCTCACGGGGTGAAGCGCTGCCGCCCGGCGGTGTGGCGGCGGTAGGTGCAGTCGAGCACGGCGGGGCACTGCTCGAGCCAGTCGTAGTCGTGGTCGGGGTGCAGCGTGGTGAGGATCGCCAGGTCGTACGCCTCGGGGCTCGGCGTGCTCACCCCGTTCGACCGCACGCCGTCGACTGTGAGCGTCGGGACAAGCGGGTCGTGGTAGTCGACGTGAGCGCCCTCGCCGCGCAGGCGCTCGATGATCTCCAGGGCGGGGGCCTCGCGGGTGTCGGCGACGCCGGGCTTGTAAGAGGCGCCGACGAGCAGCACGCGCGCCTGCGCCAGCGGCCGTCCCAGCTGCACGAGCACTTCGTGAGCGCGCCATGCGACGTGGCGGGGGCGGCCGGAGACCTTGCGCAGCGCCTCCTCGGCCATGGTGGCGGGGCGGCCGCGCTCGCGCAGGTCGTGCAGCAGGTAGTAGGGATCGACCGCGATGCAGTGCCCCCCCACGCCGGCGGAGGGGTAGTGGGGCAGGAAGCCGTAGGGCTTGGTGGCGGCGCCCTCGGTCACCTCGATCGGGTCGAGGCCGTGCGCGCCGCAGGCTTCGGCGAGCTCGAAGGCGAGCGCGATGTTGACCGCGCGGAAGGTGTTCTCGTAGAGCTTCACGAGCTCCGCCGCCTCGGGGGAGGAGACGCGGTGCAGGCGCTTGCAGGTGTGGCGCAGCACGGCGGCGGCGCGCACGGCGCACTCCTCGGTCACGCCCCCCAGCACCCGCGGGGTCTGCAGCTGCTCGTGCTCGTTCACGCCGGGGTCGATGCGCTCGGGGGCGAACGCTACGAACACCTCCTTGCCGACGCGCAGGCCGCGCTCGGCGAGCGGCTGCACGAGCAGCTCGCGAGTGGTTCCGACGTAGGTGGTCGAGGTCAGCACGAGCGTCTGCCCAGGACGGGCGTGGCGCACGACCGAGGCGCACGCCTCGCGCAGGATTTGCAGGTCGGGCCGCAGCTGCTCGTCGACGGGGGTGGGC
>JBOGYA010000205.1:0-5351 GCA_050696515.1 Solirubrobacteraceae bacterium | reverse complement strand
CAAGCGCCTCCCGTCCCGGCTCACGACGCTGCAGAAGGCCTGCGCGGCCGCGGTCTTCGAAGCGGACCCAGCGCATTGTCCCGCAGCCTCGACGGTCGGCATCGCCAAGGCCGTGACGCCGATCCTCCCCGTCCCGCTGGAGGGACCCGCGATCTTCGTCTCGCACGGCGGCGAAGCCTTCCCTAGCCTGATCGTCGTCCTGCAGGGCTACGGCGTCACGGTCGACCTCGTCGGCACGACGTTCATTAGCAAAGCCGGGATTACGAGCATCACGTTCAAGACGGTCCCCGACGTGCCGGTCGGCACGTTCGAGCTGTACCTCCCGGAGGGCCCGCACTCCGCGCTGGCCGCACCCGAAAACCTGTGCAGGGGCAAGCGGCTCACGATGCCCACCGAATTCGTCGCGCAGAACGGCGCGGTGATCAAACAGAGCACGAAGATCGCCGTCACGGGCTGCCCGAAGGGGAGGAAGACCCCTCGGCGAGCGGCCCCAGCCGCGGGGCGTGGCCGTACAGCTCGAATGCGCGGAAGCCGGCGAAGGTCTTATGGGCGGAGCCGTGGAAGTCAGAGGAGCCGGTCGTGAGCAGGTCGAGCTCGGCGGCGACCGCGCAGAGCAGCTCGACGTGCGCGGCGGTGTGGGTGGGGTAAAACGCCTCCACCCAGTCGAGGCCGAACCCGGCGAAGCGCTCGAGCATCGCGCGCACGGTGTCGGGCTCGGCCACGTCCCAGAAGGGGTGCGCCCACACCGCGACGCCGCCGGCGCGGTGGATCAGCTCGATCGCCTCGGCGACGGTCGGGCGGGTGCGGGCGACGTAGGTGGGGACGCCGGGTACGAGGTAGCGGGGGAACAGCTCGCGCAGTGAGCCGATCCCCTCGGCGGCGACGCGCTCGGCGTTGGCGGGGTGGTCGAGCAGCGCGTGCGCGAGGTGGGGGCGCCCGAGCGGGTCCCCGGCGGCTTGACGACGGCGCAGCTCGGAGTCATCGAGCTCGAAGCCCTCCGCGCGCAGCAGGTCGGCCATCGCGAGCACGCGCCGCTCGCGGTCGCCGCGCAGGTCCTCGAGCACGGTGGCGAAGGCGGAGTCGCGGTGGTCGACGAGGTAGCCAAGGATGTGCAGCTCCTCGTAGGTCTCGTCGACCGAGGAGAGCTCGGTGGCGGGGATCACCCGCACGCCCGCGCGCGGGCCCTCCTCCAGAGCCTCCTCGACGCCCGCGACAGAATCGTGGTCGGTGAGCGCGAGCAGCTCCACGCCCGCGGCGGCGGCGGCGCGCACGACCGCGGCGGGCGGCAGTTCGCCGTCGGAGTGCAGCGAGTGGGATTGCAGGTCGAAGGTTGGGCGCATGGGCTTCAGGGTGGAGGAGCTGATCAGAAAATAAGATGAGTATAACTATAGTAGGTATGATCGAGGGAAGGGGGGGCGCAGCATGTTGAAAAATGCAGAGTTGGTGCAGCAATGGTTATACAAAGTTCAAAAACTATATACACACCTGCCCTCCACCATCTAGTTTCATCCGCCCCGCTGGGTGCCCGCCAGCGGCGATCAACCCCGTGGGCGGCCCTCAACTTTCAAGCGACCGCTGCAACCGCTCCAGCACGCGCACGACGCGCAGGCCGGAGTGGCCGTCCGAGCGCGGGGCGGCCCCCGTGCGCAGGCACTCGACGAAGTGCTCGCACTCCACGCGCAGCGGCTCGACGGCAGGGAGGTGGGGGGAGAAGACGTCCCCCGAGCGCGCGAGGTACTCCCCCCAGGAGCGCACGTCCTCGTCGAAGCCCTTGTCGTAGACGGTGAGCTTGCCCTCCAGGCGCATGTCGTCGAAGGTCGCCATCCGCCGCGCGCCAACGACGGTGAGACGCCGCTCCTTGTGGGGGTCAAGCCAGGAGAGGTGCAGGTGCGCGACGGCCCCGGAGGGGAAGCGCAGGTAGCAGAAGACGACGTCCTCGACGCCCGCGCGCACGAAGGAGCGCCCGTGCGCCAGACACTCCTCGGGCTCCTCGCCGACCAGGCGCAGGATCACCGAGACGTCGTGGGCGCCGAGGCTCCAGAGCGCGTTCTCGTCGGCGCGCAGCACGCCGAGGTTGAGGCGGTTGCCGTACACGTAGTAGAGCTGCCCGAGCTCTCCGTCGTCGAGCAGCGCCTTCAGACGGTCCACCGCGGGGTGGTACTCCAGCAGGTGGCCCACCATCAGGATGCGCCCCGCGCGCGCGGCCGCATCGACGGCCCGCTGCGCGTCGGCGGCGGTGGTGGCGAGCGGCTTCTCGACGAAGCAGTGCTTGCCGGCCTGCGCCACGCGCACCGCGAGCTCCGCGTGCGTGGGCACGGGCGTGGCGAGCACCACCGCGTCGAGGGCGGGGTCGCCGAGCAGCTCCTCCAGGTCCCCCGTGACACGCGCGCCGGGAAACTGGAGCGCCGCACGCGCACGGGCCGGCTCGGAGGGGTCGCACAGCCAGCGCAGCTCGCAGCCGGGGATCGAGGTGAAGTTGCGCGCGAGGTTCGGCCCCCAGTAACCGAGGCCAGCGACGCCAACCCGGACGGGGCTCTGACCGGAGGGGTTCATTGGGGATCATCCACGTGGGTCGTTTGTGCCCCAGGCGCATGGGCGGTGGGCCTCCTACCCACCGTCGACGCGCAGTGCGGCAGTGCGGAGGCGCTCACGCGGCGAGCGTACCGATCGCCTGCACGCACCGCTCGGCGGCGTGCCCGTCTCCATACAACGCCGGGCGTTCCGCCGGGAGCGCCCGGTCGAGCGCCGCGAGCGCGGCGGCGGGGTCGAGGTCCACGAGCGTGTTCCAGCCCGCCTGCACGGTCTCGACCCACTCGGTGCGGGCGCGCAGGGTGATGCAGGGCACCCCCGCAAGGTACGCCTCCTTCTGGACGCCTCCGGAGTCGGTGAGCACGGCGCGGGCGTTGCACAGCAGGGTGGCCAGCTCGGTGTACCCGAGCGGCTCGGTGATGCGCAGACCGCCGACGTGGGCAAGCTCCTCCAACATGCCGGCCGCGAGCAGGCGCGCGCGCGTGCGAGGGTGCAGCGGAAAGACCACCGGCCCCGGCAGCGCCCGAACCAACTCCACCAACGCGCGCAGGCGCTCAGGCGGGTCGACGTTGCCGGCGCGGTGCGCGGTGAGCAGCAGGTAGGCGCCCGCGCGCACGCCGTGGGCGTCCAAAACGCGCGTGTCCGCACGCGCGGCGGGCTGCACGCGCAGGGCGACGTCCACCATCACGTCACCCACCACCTCCACGCGCCCCGTGATCGACTCGGCGCGCAGGTTCTCCGACGCGGTGGGTGACGCGCACAGCAGCAGCTCCGAGAGGTGGTCGACGAGCACGCGGTTGCGCTCCTCGGGCATCGCGCGGTCGAAGGAGCGCATCCCGGCCTCAACATGCGCCACCGGAACGCCCGCCCCTGCCGCGGCGAGCGCGCCGGCGAGCGTGGAGTTGGTGTCACCGTAGACGAGCATCGCGCCGGGGCGCTCCCGCTCCAGCAGCGGCTCGAGCGCGGCGAGCATCCGTGCGAGCTGGGAGGTGTTGGAGCCCCCCGCGATCCCCAATTCGCGATCGGGCCGCGCGAGCCCAAGCTCGCGGAAGAAGACCGCCGAGAGCGAGTCGTCGTGGTGCTGGCCGGTGTGCACGAGCAGCTCCTCGTGCTCGGCCCGCAGTGGCCCGGACACCGCCGCAGCCTTGATGAATTGTGGGCGGTTGCCGACGACGGTGAGAACCCTCATGGTCGCGATCTGGGCTGGGGTAGTGGGGGGAGGCCGGGAGGGGGGCCGGCCTCTCGGAGGTGGTCGGCGATCCACTTCCGGTACGGCCCGATGAAGTCGTGGGCCGCCTGCTGGATCAGGAGGGCAGCTCGGTGCACGTCCCCGGCATTGACTCTGATGTAGCTGTGCTCGATCGTCGAGCGTGCCTTCTGGGCTCGCGCAAGCCGCCGGCAGAGCGCGGCGTCGATGACCTCGGCGTCTCGCAAGGCCTCGAAGGACTGCTGGGCCGCCGATCCACCGGCGCGCATCGGTGGACGGCGCAGCTGAGCCAGCTTGACGCCCGCGTCCGCCAGGTCCGCGACGTAGTTGTGGACTCGTCCCACGGCTCGCTCGACGGCCTGCACGTGGTTGTAGGCCTCCATGTCGCTCAGGGTGTCGAACGCCTCTTTGAAGAGGCGCCGATCGAAGTCCTCGCCAAACATCGCCATTGCGGTCTCGAGTGCAGCGTACTGGCGAGGGAAGTCCTCGAGGTGGCGGACGATGTCCTCTCGCCAGCGTTTGAGCTCAGCCTTGCGTGGCTGTGAGCCCGTCACGCTCGGGCGTTCAGAAGACGGTCGATGCCCGCGAGAGCAGCCTGCGCGCGTGTCTTCTGCCGGCGGTGAGCCCGGTGGCGGAGCTGGGTCTCACGAGCGAGCAGCTCCGGCCACAGCCCGTCTCGATCGACGAGCACGCGCCCATCTGTCACGACGTCGAGGAGGAACGACGGCTCACTCTCCACGTCCTCGCGACGCACAACATCGGCGCGGCGACCCGTGAGCTCCGTCAGCTTCAGGCTCAGATCGACGACGCGCTCAAGGCTGGGATCGCACAGGGCGACGAGTACATCGAGGTCGCTCTCCGCATTGTCAGAGCCCCTGGCCGCGGAGCCGAACAGCACGGCAAGGCGCACGTTTCGCTCGGTACGCAGCGCGGCCCGCAGAGCCGCCAGCGTCGACCACGAGCGCCTGATGTATCGGCGCTCGGTGTAGGGAACATGCAGGGTCCTCTCGGTTGGCCTGGCCGCACGCAGCGCTCCCTGACCGACCGCCCGGCGTAGCGTGCGCTCGCTCACGCCCACTTCTTCGCTCAGTGCCGCGAGCTCGGTCATGCGTCCAATATAGCGAGTCTATGTGTCCGCTATCCGGGGCTTAAGCCGCCGCCCCCACCACCGACGTAGACCAGTCGATCACCGAGGTAGGCCGCACCACGTGGCGGCTCAGACCCAGCTCCTTGGGCTCCACGCCGAGCGCGAGGCCGACGAGCTGGGGGAGGTGCAGGACGGGCATCCGCAGCTGGCGGCCGACGACGCTTTCGGCGGCGGGCTGCTGGAGGTCGAGGTTGAGGTGACAGAGCGGGCAGGGAGTCACCAGGCAGTCGGCATCGGCGTCCACCGCGTCGCCGAGGTGGCGGCCGGCCTGCTTGAGCGAGGCCTCCTTGTTCATCGTGACGATCGGGAAGCCGCAGCACTTGCGCGCCCCGGCGTACTCGATCACGGTGCCGCCGAGCGCCTCGATCACCTGCTCCAGGTAGCGGTCGCGGGGGTGATCCGCGTCGATCTGAAGGCGCTTGCGCGGGCGCACGATGTAGCAGCCGTAGAAGGGTCCCACCCTGAGGT
>JBOGYA010000204.1:0-5355 GCA_050696515.1 Solirubrobacteraceae bacterium | reverse complement strand
TCTTTCTTGGCTTCGTCTTTTTTCGCGGTATCTCCCTTGTTCGCATCGGCCGCGGGCGCCGCCGCCGGGGCCGCCGCCGGGGCGGGTGCGCTGCGCCTCGGCGAGGCGCTGTGCGTCGGCGGCGAGCACGGGGATCATGCGCACCGCCAGCGAGGCGGTGAGCGCGGAGCGGAACGAGAGGCGGCGGAAGATCCGCAGCAGCGCGTCGGGGTCGATCGCGAGGCTCGCGAGCGCGGCGAGCAGGATCAGGATCGTGACCTTCAGCGCGACCACCGCCCCGTACACGAGCGCCTCGACCGTGAGGTCGCCCTGCCCGAAGGGGCCGAGGTCGCCGAGGCGGGCGAAGACGGTGAGGCCGTCGCGGGAGACGAGCACGTTGATCGCGACGATCGGCAGCCCCACGATCAGCGCGGTGCGCAGCGCGCGCACGAGCTCGCGGCCGACGCCCGCCCCCCAGCCGGCGCCGAGGATCGCCAGGACGATCGCGGCAAGCCCTAGCGGGTGGTAGAGCAACAGCGTGGCTACGGTGAGCGCGGCCACCCAGATTGCGGCGACCCCCGCGCGCGTGGCGTGCAGCGGGCTCGCGCTGCGGCGGTAGATGAGCAGGCCCACGCGATTCATGTGCTCGGCTGGGCCGCCTGCGGGCGGGCGGGCGCGTTCCGGTGAGAGTGGGCAGCGGTGGAGGGGGGCGTGCGTGTATGTATATAAGTTTCGAGTCGTGTATAACCTTTGTTGCACAAGGTTTGGATTTTTAATATCCACACACACCCCTCCGCACGCCGTACCCAGCCCTCCCCAAGTCTCGTGTTTACCATTGCTGTACCCACCTTTTAGGTTCCTGTCGGCTGGGGCAGGGGCAGCATGGCGCCCGTCGCGGCGAGCGCGACCGCGAAGCGGTCGTGCAGCGCCGTTTCGTCGAGCGCGTTCGCGGCGAGCTGCACGCCGGCGGGGTCGGTGCCGGTGATGAGCCACTCGGGCCCCTCTTCGGCGTAGCGGGTGGCGGCGAGCAGCCCGGCGGTGCCGGTGAGCGTGCGCACGGTGGCGCCCCGGGCGTCGAGCAGCGCAATCGTCCCCCCGGGGGCGACGCGCGCGTACACCCCGCTCGCGCGGGGGCCGCGTTCGAGGCTCTGCGCGCCGGGGTCCGCGCGCACCTGCCGCCAGGTCCCAACGAGCAGGCGCAGCGTGCTGGTCGCTTCCCCGGCGGACCCGGGAGCGGCGAGCGCGAACCTCACCCCGGCGGCGCGCAGCCGGGCGCGGACGGTGCGGCAGGGGCCGCCCTGCAGCTGCGTGCATTCGACGCGCACCGGGTCCCGCAGCCCACCGATCCCGTCCAGGAACGGCTCGGGGTAGGAACCGACGACGGCGGGCACGTCATCGGTTTGGCTCCAGTCGTGCAGGTCCCACCAGATCCGGTCGCCCGGGTGCACATTGGTCTCGGCCGCCCCCTTGGCAGCCTCGACGCCGTTGACGTAGTAGAACCAGTCAACGGGCTCCCCGCCTTCGTAGCCGCCGGAGCGGCCCGCGACGCTCTCCACGAAGCCGCCGCCGTAGCGCGTGGCGACGGAGGCGTTGCGCACCAGCAGGCTCATCACGGTCTCCTGACCGTGCGCGCTGGGAGCCCTCAAGGAGCGCAGCGAATCGGCCCCGAATTCGCGGGTGACATCGAGGCGCACCCCGCCGGGCGTCGGCCCGGCGCCAAGACCGCAGCCGGCGAGCAGCGCGGCCAGGGCGGTGGCCAGCGCGGGGAGCGCAAACCACCGCCTGCCGCCGCCGTGGTGTCTCCTACTTGACATAGAAGACGACGTGACTCACGCCGCCCGCGAGCTTCGTGACGTGACCCGCGTCGTCCACCGCCTCGATGTCGTAGACGTAGTGGCCCGCGGGCAGCCGCGCCGGGAGCAGGTAGCTGAACGACGTGGTGTCGGCCACATCGAAGAAGCGCGTCGCGTGGCAGCTCGCGCGCACGAAGGCGCCCCGGCGCCCGCTGAACGCGAAGCAGCGGTGGTGGGCGCTGCGCTCGAGCGCGATGCGCACCTCGCGCAGCGTCCCCCCAGCGGGAACTTCGACGCTGCCCTTGAGGATCCGGGGGGCCGCGCGGCGGGAGTAGACGCGGCCGTTCTGGACTCCCACGACACGAGCGGCGTCGGGCAGGGCCGGAGGCACGATGGCCGGGGGTACAGACGGCAGTTTGGCGACCGTGGTTTCACAGGTGCCGTCGTTGCCGTTGTGGACGCAGACAGTGACCGGGTCGGAGGGTACCGAGTCGGCGGCGGCGGCCTGGATCGTGTAGGTGCCGACGTTCGGGAAGCTCAGTGTCGCCACACCCTGCGCGTTGGGAGCGGCGCTCAACGAGCCGGCGGTGACAGTGACCCCGCTGGGAAGAGACGATTCCGCCTTGCCCGTTGCGGTGCTGAGCGAGCCGACCGTGACCGACACGGGAGTACCGACCTGGACACTGCTCGACGCAGGAACGGCCTCCGTCAAGAAGTGATCCGGCGAGGTTTCGCTCGTGGGACAGTTGATGCCCATAGCGTCACACTGAGCGAAGAACACCACATCGTTCCCCTGCGTGAGCTCCTGACCGCACGCCCCAGTAGATGACGGCGCACCGTTCAGCCAAAACGACCAGTAGGCGTCCGGTGTCGATGAGAAGGGCGGGAGGTTCAAGCCCTGGATGCCATCGATCTCATAGCCGAGTTCCGCCCCGTCGTACTTGACCACCCAGTTGCCCCGTATCGCGTCGTAGAGCGCTCCCCCAGCGCTGGTGCTGCTGCAGATGTTCGTGCCGTCGGGGACGATCGGCGTGCTGGTCGTCGTGACCTGAGTCTGCGGGAGCAGCGTCGTTCCGGTGAGACCCACGACACGAACTGTGACCGTGCTCGGAGTACCGGCCAGTGCTGTAGACGCAAGCAGGGCCAGTAAGAACAGCGCGGAGACGAGCGCCAGAGGTATACGACGAGAGACGATGAGCATGGAGCCAACCCCTTTCCACGAGGGCTTGTGGGCTTGCGGCCGGAGGCAGGTCTCCTGGCTTCCGGGCCCACCCCCCGCGCCTTCCCGGTCCGCCGCAGGGCCGACCAGTGGCCGCATCGCCGTTGAGATCACCGAGGCCGATGCAGCGGGGGGCATCCCCGGTCACAGTGGCGGGTCCACGCCGGAATCGCACCGGCTTCCCTCGACCACCGACCGTATGAACGGAAGGGATACTACCGCCCGCGGGGACGGAGCGCTACCGCCCGCATCCGCATCCGGCGAGACCCCGGCGCGCCGGTCGCTCAGCGCCCGACCGCGTCCAGGTCGCTGTCGAGGTCGGCCAGCGCGGTGCGGTGGGCGGCGCCGAGCTCGGTGCGCTCGGCCAGCAGCCGGCGGGCGTGGTCGAGATCGTCGGAGCGCCCGAAGGTCAGCGCCGCGACAAGGCGCCCACCCTGCAGGTACCAGGTGGTGAAGCTCCCATCTCCCATCGAGCCGCGCACGATCTCCTCGTCCCACTCCCGCGCCGGGCCGACGTACTCGAGCTCCCCCCAGTCGCCGAGCACCGAGTAGAAGTAGGGGACCGTCTCGTGGGGGACGTCGCGGCCGAGCATGTTCAGCGCCGCGGTCCTGCCATGGTTGAAGGCGACGTCCCAGTGCTCGATCCGCAGCGGCCCCCCGTGCAGCGGGGAGTCGTACTCGCAGATGTCCCCCGCCGCGAACACCCCGGGGGCGGAGCTCTCAAGGCGCGAGGAGCAGCGCACGCCGCCGCTCTCCCCGAGCTGAAGGCCGGCGCCGCGCGCGAGCTGCACATCGGGGGTGACGCCCGCGCCGACGACCACGAGCTCCGCGGGCAGCTCCAGGCCGCCCTTCGTGATGACCTTTGCCACCCGGCCCTCGCCCTCGAAGCGCTCCAGCTCGTCGCCGCCGTGGACGGTGACGCTGTGCGCTTCCAGCAGCTCCTGGAAGAAGCGCCCGCCCGCGGCGCCGAAGCCGCGTTCGAGCGTGGTGTGCTCCTGCATCACGATCGTGCAGCGCTTGCCCATCGTCGTCAGCGAGGCGGCGACCTCGCAGCCGATGTAGGAGCCGCCGATCAGCACTACTCGCTCGGCATCCGCCGCGCCCGCGCGGATCGCGTCGGCGTTGCCGAGCGTGCGCAGGTAGTGGATCTGCTCCAGCTCGCACCCCGGCACGTTCAGCCGCCGCACGTTCGCCCCGGTCGCGAGCAGCGCCTGGCCGAACTCGAGCTCCTCCTTGTTGGAGAGCTTCGCGGTGCGTGCCCCCGGATCGAGCGCGGTCACGCTCGTGCGCCGCAGCAGCTCGATCCCCTGCTCGCCCCACCACTCCTCCGGGCGAAAGAACGCCTCGCTGCGCTCCTCCACCCCACGCAGGTAGCCCTTCGAGCAGTCCGGGCGGTTGTACGGCGGGTCCGGCTCGCGGCCCACCACCAGCACCGTCCCCTCGGCACCCTCCTCGCGCAGCCAGCGCGCGCAGTTCGCGGACGCCAGCCCTCCTCCGATCAGCAGGTAATCGACCTTGCGGGTGGCCACACTCGTAAATCTACGCGATGCAGGCCTCGGCCTGCCTGACCTACCACGAGCTCGCGGCCGCCAAGCCGCTGCCCCTCCTCACAGCCCCGGCGGGTGGCGCACCGACCAGTGCGCCCATTCGGGGATGCGGTCGAGGATGCGCCAGCGGGGGCCGTCTTCGTCGCGGTTGGGGCCGACGTCGGTGCCGTTGTGGCTGGTGTCCAGGCGCAGGTCGGCGATCACGATGAAGACGTGGTCAGTTGGCGAGGTGGTGGCGTAGATCGTGACCCAGCGCCCCGGGCCGGGGAGGCCCCAGTCGACGTAGCTCTGGGCGAGCGGGTTCTCGCGCACGATTTCCGCGAGCGGGCGCACGCCGGCGCGGTAGAGGACGTAGTTGACGCTGCTCGAACAGTCCTCGTTCGGAGCGCCGAGCGGGTCGGGGTGCCCGGCGGGACCGTACGGGAGGTCCTGCAGCTCGTTGCCGGCCATCACCATCGCCTGCACCGCGGCCGGGACTCCCTCGGGGATCAGCGCTACATGGCCATCCTGCGGGGAGAGCACCGCCCGTTCGCCGGGGATCGGCTCGGCGGGGGCGGTGCTGGCGCCGCTGAGATCGGAGCCCGCCCACCCCGCGCTCCTTGCAGCGTTTTCCGGCGCGGGCGTGCCCCGATATGCCGCCGCCCAGCGTTCCACCTCGGCGACGTACCACCAGGCGTGGTTGTAGGCGTAGATCGCCTCGCGGTAGCTCCCGGGAGCGCCCGAGGCGCGCAGGTAGCTGGCGGCCCCGTAGATCGCGTCCGCGGGGTTCCAGCGGTCGGGCCTTCCCTCCCCTTCCGCGTCCACCCCGTACTGCGCC
>JBOGYA010000203.1:0-5394 GCA_050696515.1 Solirubrobacteraceae bacterium | reverse complement strand
TTACCGAACCCGGCGGTGTTCCCCGCGAGCGTCCACTGAAGCTGATTGTTGCCATCGAACCGCCCCAACCACCAGTTGTGATCGCCGGGATAAAGAAAGAGCACATCAGCCTTGCCGTCACCAGTGAAGTCGCCAACCCAAGTTGGGCAACCTACGGGAGCATTACCGAACCCGGCGGTGTTTCCTACACGGAGCCAATTTAGACTACCTCCAGCAACGGTTTCGCCGAGCCACCAATCTTTCGGGGTGCCCCCAACTCGGCCTGGGTCGAAGAGGAGGAAGCCCGACTTAACGGCAGTCTGGAAGCCATCAGCTGCCCAGACATGTGCGCGACGCACTAAGGCGGCGGTATCGGTCGTAATATGGCGAGACATCATGCACCCATTCTGCAGTGTGGATCTCAATCCCAGCAGAACAAACGTGCTCTAGGTAGTATGCAACTCCAGATAGCCACTTCGCAGTAAGAGCAGTGGAGCTCACGCGGTTGATGCTACTGTTCTGACGGACCCCCGACTTGGAGCCGCCAGCCTCCCTCCAGTGTGCTGACACAGCTGATTGTAAGCAACCAGACGCCCCTAGCGCACCGGCCATGAGCGTGATTCCTCACTCGGCCGGAGGTCTGCCCTAGCCTCAATGTCACGTAGCTTAAGTTGATCAGGCTGCGCGGGGTAAGAGCGGCGAAGGTTGATCGTGGCCGGCGCTTGGTGGCGGGTGCTGGCTGGCTCGCCGGATTTCTTGATCCGGTAGTTGTTGTGCCGGGCGCGTTTGACCGCTCGCGGGCAGGTGCGTTCGCGGCGGGGCGGGATGAGCAGGGCGGCGATCTGGGCCAGGTGGACCGGGAGTCGTTCAGCCCAGTCCGTAGGGGGAATGCCCGCCGTCCCGGTGGCGGTGCGGCGGATCAGGCGCAGGACCTTCGTGAACGAAATCTGGTCGGGGTCGAGATCGGCGGCCGCGGAGGCCTTCGCGGTCAGCTCACTGATCGCATGGTGGATGATCAGGTAGGCCCAGATCTCCTGGTGGACCAGGTCGGGCAGTTTGGAGCGCGGCACCCGGGCGGGGCCACGGAGGTGGGTTTTGAGCTGGTCGTTCGCTGTCTCCTGCTCCCGGCACTGGTGGTAGGCGGCGGCCAGTTCGTCGGCTCGGGCGTCGCCGGGGTCGGTGATCGTGGACAGCACGACGATCAGCTCGCCGGTGCCGTTGCCGACCCGGTCGGGGATGTCGTACTCGATGACTCGGGCCTGGTGCACGACGGGAAGTCCGTTCTGGTCGAGAGTGTCGGGGACGGTGTTGATCGGTCAGGTCCATCCCGGCGCGGGCGGCGGCCAGCAGACGCTCCCGACGGCGGCCGCGGATGGTGGGCTTGACCAGCGCGGTGAGGTAGGTGCCGTCGGTGAGCACGCCCACGACGGGTAGATCGAGTTGGGTCGGGGCTCGCCACAGCAGCGCCGCCCCGGTCGCGGCCGCGGTGTGCCAGGCCTGCCAGGAGTAGAAGCCCCGGTCAGCGATGAGTAGCTCATCGGCGCGCAGCCGCGGATACAGCCGCTGCGCGAGGGTTCTCCCCGATCCGGTAAGCATCGATCTGCGCGGCGAGGAAGGCGTGGGTGCCGCACTCGGCCACCGCGACCACCCGCGCCTTGGGCAACGCCGAGCGGTTGTCCCCCGAACCGGCGTAGCCGAACCCGGCGGCGTTCTCGGTGCTGTCGGGCACGTCGACCTCGAACCCGTCGATGGCCAACAGCCGCCACCGGCGCAGGAACGAGCCCCGCCGCGGTGCCCAACGCCGCCACCGCGGCGGTCGGGCCCGGCGCGCCCGCGACCGTGCCGCACGTGCGCTCGAACAGCTCCGGGAACACCCCGCGACCCAGCCGTTTACGGGCCTGGGTGATCGTCGACGCGGTCGGCACGCTCCAGGCCGCGTTCCAGCAGCCCCACCGATCCATGGGGTGGCTCAGCCATTTGCCGAGCTACAGTGCGGAGACTGGCCGCTGTGTCGGTCTTCGGAGCGTGGCCCTCTTATGGGTGCGAGCTTGGGTGCGAACCAGAGCCTTCGGGTGCGAGATCTGTCGCTTCGAACGGCACTGCCGTCGCCACACGCCCTGCTAGTCGCATCAAGCGACACAACATGGCCGTCTCATAATCCGTCAGGTCGTGGGTTCGATCCCCACCCGCCCCACGTGGCTACCAGCACCAATGCTCAGTTCGCCCCGGCGCCGTGAGTGACTTGCGGGATTTCCGGAGGGTTCCGCTTTTACGGCACTGGAGGCGATCGTGTTGAGGGCTCGGTGCTGTGCAGGCATCTTCCTGACCGCGGGCCGCGTCGGACACGTTCGATTGCCAAGTCTCGTTAAATATCACGCTGTTCTCGCCAGTAAGCGAGGTTGTGGGCGGGTGGTCAGGGTGTCGGGGTGATCGGGGCCGAACCTCGGCACCCCAGCGGCCGACCACGGCCGTCGGGGTGGAGGTCCGGCGCGTGGCGGAGGTGTGGCGGCGACGCTCAGACTGCGACCACGGCGCCGCCGCGGCGCGGGTCGCCGGCACCGACCATGTGGCCCGAGTCTGGGTCGCGCCGCACCGCCTGGCAACCGCCGAAGAAGATATTGGGCTCGTTGAAGCGCGCGATCACGATCCCGTCCAGGTTCGTGGGCTCGGCGCCGGGCTCGACGTAGAGCACGCCGTCTTCCCAGTGCAGCCGCGGGGCTTCGACTGCCTCGGCGAGTCCCATGCCGCGATCCACGACGTTGGAGATCACCTGGAGGATCGCCGAGCGGATGCGGTTGGAGCCCGCCGAGCCCAGGGCCAGCTCGACAGCGCCGTCCGCGCGTCGGGCCAGCGTCGGCGCCATCATCGACGGCAGCCGGCGGCCCGGTGGATGCAGGTGGAAGCCCGAGGGGTTGAGGTCCGCTTCACCCAGCATGTTGTTCAGGTGCAGCCCGGTCCCGGGGACGACTACGCCCGAGCAGGACCCGTTGCTGACCGTCGTCGTGCAGGTCCAACCGTGCTCATCGAGCGCTGAGATGTGCGTCGTGTTGCCCCGACGGGCGCCGAGGAACTCCTCCTGGAAGCCGCGAAGGTGCAGGTTGTCCATGAACGCTGCGGTGCGCGCGCGCTGGGCGTCGATCATCGCCGCGACGAGCCGCTCGCGGGTGGGCGGGGCCGGCTCGCGGTCCAGTTCGGCCAGGACCGCCGCGATCAGGATGCCGCCGGCCGAGGGCGGGGGATTTGTGCGCACCCGCAGGCCGCGGTAGGCGATGTCGATCGGCTCACGTGGCACCGCTCGGTAGGCGGCGAGGTCGGCGGGTGAGAGCATGCCGCCGCGCTCACCGACCCAGTCGCACACGGCCGTGGCGACCTCGCCGGTGTAGAACGGCGCCGCACCCTCAGCGGCCAAGCGCTCCAGGCCATCAGCCACATCCGGCAGGCGCAGGACCTCGCCCTCGCGCGGCGGCGCCGTGGCGAATAGGGCGCGCGCCTCCGGGGAGCTGGCGATGACCGGCGATAGCAGCTCGAGGATGTAGGTCTGCTGGGCGTTGAGCGCCACGCCTTCGCGAGCCATCCGCACTGCGGGCGCCACCAGCTCGGCCAGGGGCAGCGAAGCGAACCGCGCGTGCGCCGCGCAGATCCCGGCCGGGCAACCGTAGGTGCCGACGGAGGCAGCGCCCACGTGGAAGACCTGCACCACGTCACCGAAGAAGACTGAGACCGGCACGAGCTCGGCTCGGCGCGGCGGGTCGCCGCCGCGCCCGGGCGCCTCGACGAAGAAGTCCAGCAGCACGTCGTCCCCACCGGGGGCGCCGACAAGCATGTAGCCACCGGCCCCCAGGCCCGTCAGCAGCGGCTCGCAGACGAAGGACGCGCACATCGCCGCGAGGGCGGCGTCGACCGCGTTGCCACCCGCACGCAGCGCGCTCGCCCCCGCTTCGGCGGTCAACAGATGCCCGGCGGCCACGACTCCCCGCGTCATCGCGGCAGTGTTACCCCAGTGGGCACACGGGTGAACCGCCGGGGCCACGCTCAACCGCGGGGGATCAACTCAGGGACCTTGACCCCCGTAGCGCAGCCGATGTGCTGCCCGCTCGCCGACTCGCGTGCAGGCGCGCATACTCGCGGGCGCAGCCGCACATGCCCCGCTAAGCGGCGCTGAACGCAGTTCCGGGCGAGGTCGGGAACTGGGTCCAGGCTGTGGATGTTGAGCACGCATAGGGATTCCTCGCCGGTCAGCGCGTAGGTTCCGGGTCGTCGTGTTGCCGTGATCCGGCTGCCTCGGCGCGCAGCATCTCTATGACGCGATCGATGGTCTTGCGTGCCTCATGTAAAGCTTCGTGCGTCGCATAGAAATGGTACGTAGGACAAGGGCTTATTCTTTGTGGAGAATAACTGATGCAATGCTCCGCGGCCGCCAGCGCTGCTTGTGCATTATGCACCTCGTCAAGGAGCCGCTTAGGCAATAGCGAAAAGTGGGCGAAACCAGATGGTTTGCGACGACTCATGAAAACGCCTCCTCTCACCTCGTCCTTCGGCGATCCCCTCACCCAGGGTGGCGCTTCGGCGATGGCCGGTCTTCCCCGTCTGCGGGCATCTTCCCTACCGGCTGGCTGCAATCCCGGCTGCCTGCTCAACAAGCAAGCCTCGACGCGTGATCAGGGCATGACGTCTGTTGTTGGGTCGGGGTGTCGTCGAGCGACTCGATGAGGTGACGCATCTTCTCAAGGTCCTCGGATGCGGCAGCGCTCCCGATCGCGGACCACGATCGTGCCTACACTGGCAGACATTGGGGGATGCGTTCCCGGGAGGTAAAGAAGCTGCGATGGTTGAGGTACCCAATCGCCCGGGTCCGGCAGGGCCCTCTCGCTACCTGCCGATCGCCGAGCACGGTCTGATCGGTGACCTGCGCAGCGTGGCCCTGGTGGGCGCCAACGGCACCATTGACTGGTATTGCTGTCCGTCCTTTGACTCCCCGAGCGTGTTCGCCTCCATCCTCGACGCGGACCGGGGCGGATCATTCGAGCTGGCCGCCGACCTGCCGGCAACGACCAAGCAGTTCTACTTTCCCGACACCAACGTGCTGATCACCCGGTTCTTTACCGATGACGGGGTGGGCGAGGTCCAGGACTTCATGCCGCTCGGCGACGTGGGCGAGGCCGATCGGCATCGGCTGATCCGGCGCGTGCTGTGCGTGCGCGGATCGATCCCCTTCCGGGCGCGGGTGGCCCCCCGATTCGGCTACGGGCTGCAGCCGCACACCGTGCGGCGGTACGACGGCCTGATCCTGTTCGAGTCCGCGGACCTTTCTCTTGCGCTGACCGCCACGGTGCCGATTGAGTGCCACGGTCTGGACGCGGGGGCGGATTTCACACTCGCCGATGGCGAGTCCGCGGTGTTCGCTCTGGACCGGGT
>JBOGYA010000202.1:0-5436 GCA_050696515.1 Solirubrobacteraceae bacterium | reverse complement strand
AGCATCGTGGCGGGCACCGGCACCAACGACACCCGCCACGCGGTGCACCTGACCGAACGCGCGACGGAGCTGGGGGCCGACGCGCACTTGAGCGTGACCCCCTACTACAACAAGCCGAGCCCGCGCTGGCTCAAGCGCCACTACGAAGCGATCGCGCAGGCGACCGACAGGCCGATCCTCCTCTACAACATCCCCGGGCGGACCGCCGTCAACATCGGCCCCGAGCTGCTCGCGGAGCTGGCGCAGATCGAGCACGTGACAGGCGTCAAGCAGGCCAACGCGGCGGAGCTGCAACCGATCGACGGGTTGGACGTGTACTCGGGCGACGACACGCTGTTCGCGCGCACCCTGGACATGGGCGGCGCCGGGGGCATCGCCGTCGCCAGCCACATAGTGGGAGACGCGATGCGCCGGATGGTCGACGAGCCGGAGCGCCGCGCGGAGCTCGACGCCTCGCTGCGCGACGTGTACGAGACGCTGTTCATGACCGCCAGCCCGACGTGCACGAAGGCCGCGCTGAACCTGCTCGGCCACAACGCCGGCGGGCTGCGGCTGCCGCTGGTCGAGGCCAGCGCAGAGGAGTTGCAGGCGGTGCAGGCAATGCTGATCCGACACGGCCTCCTGGCCGGCGAGAGCGCCGCGCCGGCGGCGCGGGCGCAGCAACACGCGTGAGCGCGACACTGCGCGTCCTGCCGCTCGGCGGGCTGGGCGAGATCGGCAAGAACATGACCGTCGTGGAGCACGACGGGCGGATCGTCGTGGTCGATGTCGGCCTGCGCTTCCCGACGCCGGAGATGGTCGGCATCGACCTCGTGCTGCCGGACTTCTCGTACCTGCGCGAGCGCGCGCGGGAGATCGAGGCGATCGTGGTGACGCACGGCCACGAGGACCACCTTGGGGCGCTGCCGTGGGTGCTGCGCGAGCTCTCCGGGCAGGACGAGCCACCGCCGGTGTACGGGGGGGCGCTGACGATGGCGATGGCACGCTCGAAGCTCGAGGAGCACAAGCTGCGCGACGTCGAGCTGATCGACGTGGCGCCGGGGGAGATGCTCGAGCTCGGGCCGTTCTCGCTCGAGCTGGTGCACATGACCCACTCGATCCCCGACTCGAGCGCGGTGGCGCTGGGCACGGAGCTCGGGACGGTGTTGATCACCGGCGACTACAAGTTCGACCAGACACCCGTGGACGGGCCGCCCGCGGACGTCTCGCGGCTGGCGGAACTGGGGCGCGAGGGGGTGCTGCTGCTGTGCGGGGACTCCACGAACGTGGACCGCGAGGGCTTCTCGCCGTCGGAGTCGGTGGTGGGCCCCCGCCTGCTGGAGGTGTTCGCGCGCTGCGAGGGGCGGATCGTGGTGACGAGCTTCGCGTCGAACATCCACCGCGTGCAGCAGGTGGTGGACGCGGCGGAGGCGCTGGGACGCAAGGTAACGCTGGTGGGGCGCTCGATGCGCAAGAACGTCGGCATCGGACGCACGCTGGGGCACATCGAGGTGCCCGAGGGGCTGCTGGTGGGCCCGCGCGAGATCGAAGACTTCCCGGACGAGCGGATCGTGATCATCTCGACGGGCTCCCAGGGCGAGCCGCTGTCGGCGCTGCGGCGGATGGCGTACCGCGACCACCCGCAGGTGCAGCTGCGCAGCGGCGACACTGTCGTCTTCTCGGCCACCCCGGTGCCGGGCAACGAGCGCGCGGTGAACGAGACGATCGACCGGCTCTACCACATCGGCTGCCACGTAGTGACCCCCCGCGAGGAGCCGGTGCACGCCTCCGGCCACGGGTATGCGGAGGAGGTGAAGCTGATGCTGAACCTCACGCAGCCGCGCTACGTGATGCCCTTCCACGGCGACTTCAAGCGGCTGCGCCTGCACAGCCAGCTCGCGGAGGCGGTGGGGATCGCGCCGGAGGACGTCTTCCAGGGGGAGAACGGCCTGCCGCTGGAGCTGAACGGCCGCGGGGCGCGCTTCGGCGAGCACGAGCAGTCGGGGATGGTGTTCGTGGACGGCGTCGAGATCGGCGACATGGCCGACGTGGCGCTGCGCGACCGGCGAATGCTGTCCGCCGACGGGATCTTCATCGTGGTGGCCACGATCGCCGAGCAGGACGGGCGCTCGGTGGCCGACCCGGAGGTGATCTTCCGCGGCGTGCCGTTCCTCGACGAGGCGGGCAAGCTGGTCGAGGAGATCCGCGCCACCGTCGAGGAGTCCCTGCGCCGCGCCGCGGAGGAGGAAAACCGCGAGGTGGACCTGATCCAGCAGACGCTGCACGACGACCTGGCGAAGCTAGTCTACGACCGCCTCAAGCGCCGTCCCATGGTGCTGCCGGTAGTGGTGGAGGTCTGACCGCGACCTCCTCGAGGAAGGCGTCGTACTCGCGGATGTAGTCGTCAGGGTCGTACGCGTGGGAGGCCAGCACGAGCAGCACCGAGTCGGGGTCGTAGCGGAACTGGGTGCCCCACACGAGCGGCGGGATGTAGACGCCGAGGGTGGGGCGGTCCAGCAGCACCGCGCCCCGCTGCTCGCCATCGTCCACGGCCACGCTGACGGTGCCGGCAACGCACACGAGAAACTGCGCGCAGACGCGGTGTGCGTGGGCGCCCCGCACCTCGGGACTCGGCACGCCGTACACCAGGAACCAGCGGTGTGGCGTGAACGGCACGCAGTCGCTCGGCAGCTCGCCCGCGGTCAGCCTGCCCCGCAGGTCGGAGTGCTCGCGAAACCGCTGTACGTGAACGCCGCGAACGGCCAACGCTCTCCTACCCGGCTCGCCGGCGCCCGGCTGGGGGGGCGCTGCGTCCGGCGTGGTCTGCACGTAGCCCTGGATGCGTGCCGGGTTGCCCGCGACGATCGCGTGGGGCGGGACCGAGCGCGTGACGACCGCGCCCGCCCCGACCATCGCGCCCCGGCCGATCTCGATGCCCGGGAGGATCGTCGCGTTGGCTCCGATCGAGGCGCCGAGGCGCACGACCGTCCGCGGGTGCTCCTCGAGCCACCGGCGGCTGCGCGGCAGGCCGTCGTTCGTGAACGTGGCGTTGGGTCCGACGAAGACGTCGCGCTCGAGCTCGACGCCCCTCCAGAGCTGCACCCCGCACTTGACGGTCACGCGGTCCCCGACCACGACGCCGTCCTCGATGAAGACGCCGTCGCAGATGTTGCAGTCCGCGCCCACCCGCGCGCCTGCCAGCACGTGCGCAAAGGCCCAGATGCGCGTGCGCGGGCCCACGTGCTCGCTCTCGCACAGCCCCCGCTCGTGTACGAAGACGTCACGCATCCGCGCTGCTTCCGCGCAGCGCCTCGACGTCGTGCACGGCGCTGCTCCCCGGCAGCTCGACGACGTCGCGCACGATTGCTCCCGGCCGGCCCTTCGTGGTCTCGTACGCGCGCCACACGTAGGAGCCGATGATGCCCAGTCCGAGCAGGTTCAAGCTCGCGAAGAACAGCAGCACGAGGATCGTCGCCGCGTAGCCCGAGACCGTGATCGCTCCGGCGACGCGGGCGACCAGCACCACGGTGCCGGCGACGAGGCCCACGGTCACCCCGACGCCACCGGCTGTCCACAGGATGCGCACCGGCAGGTCGGTGAACGCAAAGACGCTGTCGGACAGGTAGCGGAGCTTACGGCGCAGCGTCCAGCCGCTCGCACCGGGGCTCGGCAGGCGATCGTAGGACACGAGCTGCCGCTGGAAGCCGACCCAGAACAGCTGCGCGACGAGCGAGGTGTGGACGCTCTCCAGGGAGCAGACGACGTCGCGGACCGCGGCCGTGCAGGCAAAGACGTCGACGCCGGCGGGCGGTATGTCGCCGACCACGAAGCGCCGGTACAGCCGCCAGTAGACGTTCGAGGCCAGGGCGCCACGGTCGTTGCGGCTGGCACGCTCGCCGGCCAGCACGTCGACGCTCTCGCTTGCCAAGCGGCGCAGAAAGTCGATCACGAGCTCCGGCGGCTCCTGGAGGTCGGCTGACATGACGGCGATGCGACTCCCGCGGGCCAGGCTCATGCCCGTGCGGATCGCGGGGAAGGAGCCGAAGTTGCGGGAGTGCTCGACCACGCGGGCACGCAGGTGACTGCCCTGCAGCGCCCCCACCAACCGCTTGCGCGAGTCGTCCGGACTGCCGTCGATCACGAAGATCGCCTCGAGCTCCCCCTCGACCTGCTCGGCGATGCGCTCGACCGTCTCGACCAGCGCAACGATCGACGCCGCGTTGCGGTAGATCGGGACGACCAGCGAGTTCAGCGGAGCGCTCACCCGCACGACTCCAGGCAGGCCTCGACCACCAACTCGGCCTCCGCGTCGGTCAGGTGCGGGTGCAGCGGCAGCGAGAGCTCGCGCGCGGCGAGCCGGCGCGCGACCGGCAGCGAGCCCACCGCCGTGCCCAACCCGCGCGCGGCCGGCTGGTCGGGACAGAGGCGGGGGTAGTGGCGACCGACGGCCACCCCACGCCGGGTGAGCCGCTCCGCGATCCGCGCGGGGTCGCCGTCGACCACCTCGACCGGGAAGAGGTGGTGCGCCGAGCGGCCTCCGCCCGCCACGATCGGGCGCAGGCCACAGCCCTCGAGGGCGGCTGCGTAACGTGTGGCGAGGGCACGTCGCCGCGCAAGCCACTCCTCGAGGCGGGGCAGCAGCGCGGACCGCAGGATCGCCGCCTGCAGCTCATCGAGGCGGCTGTTGAGCCCGAGCGCCACGTGCTCGTAGCGTCGACTCTGTCCGTAGTCGCGCAGCTCCCGTGCCCGTTCGGCGACCTCTGGGTCAGCCGTCAGCAGCACCCCGCCGTCCCCCATTGCACCCAGGTTCTTCGTGGGGTAGAGGCTGGTGCAGGCCGCCACGCCGGCGGCTCCGGTCGGCCGCCCATCGCGGGTGGCGCCGATGGACTGCGCGCAGTCCTCGATGAGCTGGACCTCGTGCTCGGCGACCAGGCGCTCCAGGCCGATCGGGTCCAACGGGTGGCCATAGAGATGCACGGGCACCACGGCTCGGATCGAGCGGTCCTCGCTCAGCGCCGAATCGGCCTGCTCGAGGTCGAGACCCCCCGAGCGGTCCACGTCGCACCAGACCGGTCTCGCGCCGGCACGGACGATCGCGAGCGTGGTGGCAACGGCTTGGACGAGCGCTACAGCACCCCGTACATCGAACACGTGCACAGCGCGGCCGAGCCGGTGCGGCGGTTCGCGGGATTCCTGCTGGTCTTCCTGGCGGCCGTGCGCGTTCTGTGGCCGCTGGCGCGACGCGGCCTCGCTCCCGCGCGGTGGCGCTATCCGGTGGCGTTGTCCCTGTGCTGCGTGACGTCGCTGTTCACGGCCGTCGAACCACGCTATCTCCTGCCGATCTACCTGCTCGGCTACCTGCTGGTGCTCGCCCCCGGCTGGCCGATCCCGCTTGGGCCGCCGGGGGCGAGCCTGCGACGGCGCCTGCTCACCACGGCGATCCTGGCCGTCTCCTAC
>JBOGYA010000201.1:0-5504 GCA_050696515.1 Solirubrobacteraceae bacterium | reverse complement strand
CGTACGGGGCGATCACCAAGACGCTCGGGGGCTACCGGCACCTGCGCAAAGGAACCGTGGACCTCGGCGTGTCGCGGTGGCTTGCGTACGGGGGCATTCCGGGGGTGCTGATCGGGGTGCTGCTGGTCGACCGCCTGCACAAGGCGTACGGCAAGGAATTCGACGACGTGCTGATCGGCTGCGTGGCGGGCGCGCTGATCATCGTGGCGACGGTGGTGCTGGTGCGGACCTTCCTGCTGAGCCATCTGGCCACGCGGGAGCGGGAGACCTTCGAGTTCACCACCCGCACGAGCGCGGCGGCGGTCGCCCTCGGCTTCGTGCTGGGCCTGATCCTGGGCCTCACCTCGGTGGGCAGCGGGGCGCTGATCGGGGTGGCGATGATCGTGATCTACCGCCTGACGCCGCGGCGGGTGGCGGGCTCGAGCGTGTTCCTGGCGGCGGTGCTGCTGTGGGTGGCGGGGATCGCGCACATGATCAGCGGCAACGTGGACTACGGCCTGATGGGCAACATCCTGATCGGCTCGATCCCGGGTGTGTGGATCGGAACCCACTTCATCGACCGTGTGCCCGCGGACGCTTTGCGGGTGACGCTGGGCGCCGTGCTGCTCGGCTCGGCGCTCGCGCTGGTCAAGAACGCAGGTGGCCAGATGCCGGTGTGGGCAGTCTTCGGCGCGCCGCTGGCGGTGGGCGTGATCGGTTGGCTGACCCGCCACCGGCGGACCCCGCAGGTGGCGGCCACGCTGCCGACCTCGGAGGCGATCCCGTGAGCGTGGCGGTGCGCCCACAGCTCAGCCACCTGCGGGCGCTGGAGAGCGAGGCGATCCACGTGATGCGGGAGGTGGCGGCGGAGCTCGAGCGGCCGGTGCTGCTGTTCAGCGGCGGCAAGGACTCGATCGTGCTGCTGCGCCTGGCGGAGAAGGCGTTCCGGCCGGCGCCGTTCCCGTTCCCGTTGATGCACGTGGACACGGGCCACAACTTCCCAGAGGTGATCGAGTTCCGCGACCGCAGGGTGGCGGAACTGGGAGAGCGGCTGATCGTGGCGAGCGTGCAGGAGTCGATCGACTCCGGCCGGGCGGTCGAGGAGACGGGGCCAAGGGCCTCGCGCAACCGCCTGCAGACGGTGACGCTGCTGGACGCGATCGAACAGCACGGCTTCGACGCGGCGTTCGGAGGCGCGCGCCGCGACGAGGAGCGCGCGCGGGCGAAGGAGCGGGTGTTCTCCTTCCGCGACGACTTCGGCCAGTGGGACCCGAAGAACCAGCGCCCGGAGCTGTGGAACCTCTACAACGGGCGGATCCGCAAGGGTGAGAACGTGCGGGTGTTCCCGCTGTCGAACTGGACGGAGCTCGACGTGTGGGAGTACATCGCCCAAGAGCAGCTGGAGGTGCCCTCGATCTATTTCTCGCACGAGCGTGAGGTGTTCAGCCGCGACGGGATGTTGTACGCATGGCGGGAGGGAGTGGAGCTGATCGACGGCGAGCGTGTGTTCTCCGAGACGGTGCGCTACCGCACGGTGGGCGACATGAGCTGCACCGGCGGCGTGCGCTCGCTGGCGGCGACGCTGGAGGAAGTGGTCACGGAGATCGCGGCGACGCGGATCACCGAGCGCGGGGAGACGCGCGCGGACGACAGGGTCTCAGAGGCCGCGATGGAGGACCGCAAGAAGGCCGGGTACTTCTAGTGACCCTCGACCTGCTGCGCTTCACCACCGCGGGCTCGGTGGACGACGGCAAGAGCACGCTGATCGGGAGGCTGCTGTACGACTCCAAGCAGGTGTTCGAGGACCAGTTGGAGCACGTGGCGCAGGCGAGCGCGCGCCGCGGCGGCTCGGGCGCGCTGGACCTGGCGCTGTTGACCGACGGCCTGCGGGCGGAGCGCGAGCAGGGGATCACGATCGACGTGGCCTACCGCTACTTCGCGACGGCACGGCGGCGGTTCATCATCGCGGACTGCCCGGGCCACCAGCAGTACACGCGCAACATGGTGACGGGGGCCTCGACGGCGGACCTCGCGGTGATCCTGCTCGACGCGCGCAAGGGCGTGCTGGAGCAGTCCAAGCGCCACGCTTTCATCAGCGTGCTGCTGGGGATTCCGCACCTGGTGGTGGCGGTCAACAAGATGGACCTGGTGGGGTACTCCCAGGAGCGCTTCGAGGAGCTGGAAGGAGACTTCGAGGAGTTCGCACAGAAACTGGTGGTCCGTGCCGGTCAGGACGTGACGTACATCCCGATCTCGGCGCTCGAGGGGGACAACGTGGTGGAGCGCTCGCAGCGGATGGAGTGGTACGACGGCCCACCGCTGCTGGCCTTCCTCGAGGAGGTCGAAGTGGCCTACGACCACCCGTACGAGACGCGGGCACGGTTCCCCGTGCAGTGGGTCATTCGCCCTTCCAATGGCGGGAGCGGCGACTACCGCGGCTACGCGGGCCAACTGGCGAGCGGGTCGCTGCGCGTGGGCGAGGAGGTGGTGGTGCTGCCGAGCGGCCTGCGCACCCGGATCGCGGCGATCGACACGTTCGACGGCGCGCTCGACGAGGCGCTCGCCCCGATGTCGGTGACGCTGCGCCTGGAGGACGAGCTCGATGTTTCGCGGGGCGAGCTGATCTGCCGGGCGGAGGAGGCGCCGATGGTGGGCAGTGAGCTGCGGGCGGATGTGTGCTGGCTGAACGAACGCCCCCTGCGGGCGGGCAGCCGGTACGTGATCAAGCACACCTCGCGCAGCGCGACCGCGATCGTGGAGGAGCTGGGAGACCACGTGGACGTGCACACGCTTGAGCGTGCGCCCGGGCCAGGGGAGCTCGCGCTGAACGACATCGGGGCGGTCAGGCTGCGCACGAGCTCTCCGCTGGCGTTCGACCCCTACCGCGTGAACCGCCGCACGGGGAGCTTCATCCTGATCGACGAGACGACCAACGAGACGGTGGGCGCGGGGATGGTGGGTTCGCTCGAAGCGTGAGCCCGGAACGTTTCTGACTTTTCGAGCCTCTCACCTCGAGGCTTTGCGCTCCGAACACAAGTGTGGGAGCGGGATACCGGCGAAACCCCTGGGAGCGCGCGACGCGCGCCGGCAGTCCCTCGCACTCATACATTCGGCCATTGCCGATGCCATTGGGTAAAAAGGTTCGACAGACATTCTACCCTGGTTGGACAAATAGAACTTTCGAGCTCGGGGAGCCGATAGCAAAGCTGGTGTGGCGGCTCTCGTAGCCGTCCACCAGGCAGGAGGGCATCGAGCGCAAACAAAGCGCGCCAGGGCGATGTCCAATGCCCGCGTCCGGGGTCTGTGGAGCGCTTACCCCGGGCGCGGGCGCCTGCCGGACTCGGTAACCTGCCGGCCCTCGATGTTCACCAAGGTGCTGGTAGCCAACCGCGGCGAGATCGCCGTGCGCATCGTGCGAGCCCTGGAGGAGATGGGAATCTCCTCGGTGGCCGTGTACTCCGAGCACGACCGCGACGCGCTGCACGTGGCGCGAGCGCAGGAGGCCTACAACCTCGGCGGTGGGCCGGCGGCGGAGAACTACCTGAGCGTCGAGAAGATCCTCGACGTGGCCGCCCGTGCGGGTGCGGAGGCGATCCACCCCGGGTACGGCTTCCTCGCGGAGAACGCCCCGTTCGCGCAGGCGTGCGCGGACGCCGGGGTGGTGTTCATCGGCCCGCCCGCGAGCGCGATCGAGGCGATGGGCTCCAAGACCCGCGCCCGCGAGCTGATGCAGGCGGCGGGCGTGCCGATCGTGCCGGGCACCACCGAGCCGGTGGCCACGGTCGCAGACGCGCTGCGCATCGCCAAGGGCGAGATCGGCTTCCCGGTGGCGGTGAAGGCCGCGGGTGGCGGCGGCGGCAAGGGCTTCCGGGTGGCGCTGAGCGAGGAGGAGCTGGAGGGGGCCTTCGAGGGGGCCAGCCGCGAGGGGGAGAAGTTCTTCTCGGACCCCACCGTGTACCTGGAGCGCTACCTGCCCGACCCCCGCCACGTCGAGGTGCAGGTGCTGGCGGACCGGCACGGCAACGTGATCCACCTGGGCGAGCGGGACTGCTCGATCCAGCGCCGCCACCAGAAGGTGATCGAGGAGTCCCCGGCGCCCGCGTGGGTCGTGAGCCCCGAGCTGCGCGAGCGCATCGGCCGGATCGGGGTGGAGGCCGCGCGGGCGGTCGCCTACGTGGGCGCCGGCACGATCGAGGGGCTGCTGGCGGCGCCCCTCGCGAAGACGACCGGCCGGCGGGGCAAGGGCGGCGGGGCGGGCGGGTCCGGGACCCAGAGCGGCGCCGGTGGGGAGCCGGAGTACTTCTTCCTCGAGATGAACACCCGCGTGCAGGTGGAGCACTGCGTGACGGAGATGACCACCGGCATCGACATCGTCAAGGAGGGCATCCGCGCCGCCGCCGGGGAGCCGCTCGCCTACCGCCAGGAGGACGTGGCGCTGCGCGGCCACGCGATCGAGTGCCGCATCAACGCGGAGGACGCCTCGAAGAACTTCGCCCCCGCGCCGGGGCGGATCGGCCGCTACTCCGAGCCCAGGGGCCCGGGGGTGCGAGTCGACTCGGGCGTCGGCGCGGGCGGGGAGGTATCCCCGATGTACGACCCGATGGTGGCCAAGCTGATCGTGTGGGACGCCGACCGTACGCAGGCGACGAGCCGGATGCTGAGGGCACTGGGCGAATACGAGATCGAGGGCCTGAAGACGCTGATCCCCTTCCACCAAGCGCTGCTGGCCACCGATCAGTGGGCCCGGGGCGAGACGTGCCGGGACCTGCTGGAGGACCGCAAGTGGTTGAAGACCCTCGCGTTCGGAGCCCCGGCGGGTGCTGACGCCGCGGGCGAGGGCGAGCACGAGGAGCTGCTCGAGCAGACATATGCGGTGGAGGTGTCGGGCAGGCGCTTTGACGTGCGCGTGGTCGGCCCCCCGTCCGCCGGCCATTCGCCGGGCAGCGGCGCCTACGCAGACGTCAACGGCGCCGCGCCGGGCGCGGCGGGCCGATCTTCGATCGGTAGGGCGCCCAAACGGGCCCAGCGAAAGTCTTCGAGCGGCGGTAGCCAGGACACGCTGCCCTCACCCCTGCAGGGCAACATGTGGAAGGTGCTGGTCAAGCAGGGAGACACCGTGCAGGAGGGCCAGCTGCTCTGCATCATCGAGGCGATGAAGATGGAGAACGAGATCACCGCCCACAAGGCCGGCACGATCGTCGAGCTGCCGATCGCCGAGGGCGCCCCGATCCAGGCGGGAGCACCGATCGCGACGATCAGGAGCGAGAGCTCCGAAGCTTGATCTCCGAGCCCGGGCAACGGGCCTATTCGGAGACATCGAGAGACGGCAAATCGTCGCTGGCGCAGGCGCTTGAGCACGGCGTTTGACGTTCCCCCGCCAAATCGCGAGGGTCCAGATCGACCATGCCAAGCAGTGCAAGCACCGCAGGCCTAGTTCCGGCGCAGGATTTGAGCGAGCAGGAATGCCTGATCTCCGTGGTCATCCCGTGCCTGAATGAGGCTCAGAACATCGAGCAGTGCGTCGC
>JBOGYA010000200.1:0-5566 GCA_050696515.1 Solirubrobacteraceae bacterium | reverse complement strand
GAGCGGAGCGCGCGGCGTCGCGTTCGGAGCGGATCTGCGCCTGCGAGGGCCACGGCCGAGCTTCGCCGGCGGCCCACGCCGGGGGATCCCCGCCCGGCCAGCGCCCCATCAGCAGGATGCCCGCGCCCACCATCCAGAAGGCAGGCACCAACTGCTGAGCCTCTCCCAGCGCCAGCCCGAAGGGAGTGAAGGCGAGCAGCGCCGCGAAGATCCCGAGGTACATCATCCAGCGCGGGAAGATCCCGGTGCGGGAGGCGCCCAGCACCGTGACGATCATCCCCACAGCCAGCGTGAGTCCTCCCACCAGGCCCAAGTACTGCGTGAGCACGAGCGCCGTGCCCTGCGTCAGCGCTCGGTTGACGGCGTCCGCGGTGAAGTCGTGGCCGCCCACGAAGTTGTGGGCGTTCACCACCTGCGCGAGCGGGTGAGCCACCGATACGAACACCATCGCCGCCCCGCCGCCGAGGATCAGCGGCCGTGCGGCGCGGTTTGTCTCAGGCCTGCGAAAGCGGACCGCGCCGAGCAGGAAGAGCAGGACCATCAGGATGAAGACGATCGCCAACGCCTGCAGCACGTTGCCGGCGAGCAGGCCAAAAGCGTGACTGTTGACGAACCTCACCTCGGGCGTACCAGGACTGACGGCCGGGTTTGCTTCTCCCCGCAGCGCGGGGGCCAACCCCTGGACCACGCCCACCGTCGGCAGGGGCCTCAGCGTCGCGCTGACGATGATGCCGCCCAACAGGAAGAGCACGCCTCCCGCGACGGCGGGCGCCCCAAGACGGGCGCGGCGCTCGCTCTCGTGCGCCACCCGCGCCCGGATCTCCTCTTTGCCGGGCTTGCGCCCGTTCCCACCGGGCTCATCCTGATTGCGCGCCTGGGACATTGGCCGCGCAGTCTATTGGTGCCCGCCCGCCCGCAGCCGGCAGGCGCCGCGACGAGGGAGGTCGGCTAGGATGACAAGCACGATGGAGAGCAGCGGCGGTCTAGGAGACCTGTTCGGAGACCCCGAGGAGCTGCAGCGGCGGCTGGCGGACTTCGCCATGCAGATGCAGGGCCAGCAGCGCCTCGCGTGGGCCGACAACGCGATCAAGCTCGCCGTCGACATGACCGTGGCGGCAGTCAACCGCGTCAACCTCCAGGGCAGCGCCGAGGCGCAAGCGGACCAGATCCGCGCGGTGATGGCGACGGTCTTCCCCGAGGCGGTCACGCTCGTGCGCGAGGCGCGCGAGGGACTGCAGTAGGCGGCTCCTCGTCCACCAGCAATACGCCGGCCCGCTCGGCGCTCCGCTCGGCCTCGCGTGAGGCGTGCCCCGCGGCGATCACCTCCTTGAAGGAGCGGAAGCGGAAGATGAAGACCACCGCGCCGAGGCCCACCAGCGCGGTGAAGGCGGCGATCGCGATCTGCTGGCCCACCGAGTACGCCGCCACCACCGCGGCGCTGCCACTCGTGGCGAACACCTTGACCAGCAGCGCCTGCTGCACCCCCGCGCCCCCCGGCGTGAACGGCACCGCGCCGGCTACCTGGTTGACGCCGAACACGAGCAGCACGTTCTCCACCGAGCCGCCCACGCGGAAGGCGTCGAGCAGGAACCAGAAGGCCGCGAAGCGGCACAGCCACCCCGCCGCCTGCCACGCCGCCACCTCGCGCAGGTAGCGCCGGCGGTCGCCGAGGATCGTCACGCCCTGGCGGATGCGCGCCCAGAACGCCTTCGCGCGGACCGACAGCAGCGCGAAGGCCACCAGCCCAAGGATCGCCAGCACGGTGATCAGGAAGAGCGTGAAGCGGAAGTGCTCCGCCAGGTAGGAGATGTCGAAGGAGCTCAGCCGCGAGAAGTCCGGGGGCTTGGGGAAGACCCCCTGGGTGAACGCGAAGATCAGCACGAGCACCCCCACGCTCGCGTCGAAGATCGACTCCACGAAGAACGCCGAGGCGACCGTCGGGTAGGTGGAGCCCGGGATCGAGCTGCGCGTGAGGAACAGCTTGATGATGTCCCCCCCGCGCGCGGGCACCACGTTGTTGAAGCCCACCGCCGCGAAGTACGCGCCCCAGATGCGCCGCCACTGGAAGCTCACGGCGGGGTAGGCGGCGCGCAGGCTGTGGAAGAACGCCCGCGAGCGCAGCGTCAGGTTCGCCCCGAAGAACGCCAGACCCAACACCAGCGCGCCCCAGTGGACCGCGGCGAGGTCCGAGAAGAACTGGCCGACCGCCTCGAAGAACGAGCTGAGGCTGTCGCCGATCGAGGTCGAGGCGGTGGGCACGCCTCAAGCGTACGTCGAGCGCGCCCCGCGGGGGTCAGACGGCGTGAACCAGCCGGATGCGACGCTCAGGGTGCGACGCTCAAACGCCGTCCTCGTCGCCGTCGTCCTCGAGGCCGTCGTCGTACTCGTCGAGATCCAACTCCTCCTCATCGGTGCCGAGCTCGTCGTCCTCCTCCCAATCCTCGTCGTCGAACTCATGCTCGGGGATCTCGAGAATGGTTCCCAGCGACATGCGGCTCTCCTTTCAGGGCTCGCTGTAGTGATCTGCTCTACCCGTTTCGGCGGGAAGCGGGGCATCATAGTGCTACGCCTGAGGCGTGCTAGTTCACAAGTATGGACCTTGGCGGCTCAGGTCGCTACGACGGCGCCACGCTCGACCGCCCTTCGTACGCTCCTACTTCAACAGCCGCGAGAGGCGGCGATCCTTGAGCGCCCGCCCCTCCGTCTGGCAGGCGGGACAGTAGGCGATCACGTAGTCCTCGAAGTGCACCGCCCGTAGCGTCGTTCCGCAGCGGGGGCAGGGCTCGCCCTCGTGGCGGTGCACCTTCAGGGGCATCGGCAGCTTGTCCGGGATTGGGAGTTGAACCGCCTGCTCGTAGTGCTCGATCGCCGCCTCCAGAGTGCTCACGATCGCGTCCCTCAGTCTTTGCGCCTCCTCCTCGGTGAGGTCGGCGCCGCGCTTGTAGGGGGAGAGACGGGACTCCCAGAGGATCTCGTCCACCCACGAGCGCCCGATGCCCGCGATCGTGCGCTGGTCGCGGAGCATCGTGTGCAGGGGGCGCGGAGCGTCCAGCAACTCACCCAGGGGCGGCGGGTCCGGCCACGCTTCGGGCCCAAGGGTGGCCAGCGCCTCGTCCCGCTCCAGCTCCGCGGCGCGCAGGAGCTTCACCCACGCCGCCTGCTTGGAGCCGAACTCGCGCAGGCGCAGCTCGGCCTCCCGGGGAGCGGCGCCCGTGCCGCCGTCGGACGGCGGCTCTGCTCCGCTCGGCGGCAGACCCACCCGCACGAGCAGGCGCGAGGTGCGATCCCGCGGTCCCGCGCGCTTGTCGTACAGCTGTAGCCTGCCCGCCGACATCAGGTGGATCAGCAGGGCCAGCCGGTCAGGACGCCCGTCGATCTCCACGATCAGGTGCTTGCCGCGCCTGCGCACACCGGCGATCTCCCGGCCCGTCAGCTCGGCGAGCGGCGGGTCGAAGGTCTTCAGCGCGTTGATGCCCGGCGCCAGGGCCGACTCGATCTGGGCCCCACACAAAGCGGCGTCGAGGCGGCGCGCTGTGATCTCCACCTCAGGCAACTCCGGCATACCCACTCATCGTACGGCGAGACCTGAACCGACTCACATCGACGGAACCCCCGATGTGACACCGCGCCCCTGAGACGGTCGTGGACCAAGCGAGGCCAGGACGCAGGGAGCGTGGCGTGCTCGGCACGCGAGCGACCGAGGACGCAGCATCGCGCCGTGTCCACGGCCGTCTCAGGCGATCGGCGGACCTTCGTACTTCACCCCGCTGGGGCTCGTCCAGCGCACCCGCCAGCTGACGCCCGCCACCGTCGAAGTGAAGCTCCAGTACCCCTGGGCGTCGGTGGCGGCCGTCCTCAGCACGCGGTACTTCTTGGCGCCGCGCGTCTTCACGAGGATCGTCACCCTCGTCGGCCCCGTCGCCGGCCGCGCGAGCCCCCACAGCGAGAAGCCGTGGCCCCGGCGGGAGACCACCAGCGGGACCGGCCACGCCGAGTAGAGCGGCTTGGGGCGCCCGTTGACGTACTCCAGGCCCGACTGGAAGCCCACGCGGCCGCCGTGGACGCCCGACCCCGGGGGGCCGCCGAGCGGGTCGTCGTGCAGCAGGTATTGCGAGAAGGCCGCCACGCGGGGGTCCCTCCAGGCGATGTATTCGGCGAGCGCGTCGTATTCGGCCTGCTTGGCGGGCGACACTCCGAGGTAGCGGTTGGGCTTGCTCTGGACGCCGAACTCGGTCAGGTAGAGCGGCACGCCCGACCTGATCGCCCCCGCCCGCGCCGCCAGGTCGAGCGCGCGTTCCAGGCGCGGGAGCGTCCCGATCGTGACGTCGTCACGCTCGGGGGGAACCCACAGGGGACCCTGCTTCTGGGTGTAAGCGTGGTGCGAGTACCCGTACGCCGGCAGCGATTCGCACGAGCCCGCCCGGCCGTAGTGGGAGTTCAGGCACAGCATCCCCCGCAGGAAGGCCAGCGGCGCCACGTCGTGGAGCAGCCCGAAGTGGCGGATGTAGGAGCGGCTGAGGCTGTCTTCGCCGACCGGCGCGGTTTCGCCCATCAGCACCTTGGGGGTGGCCAGGCCCGCCGCCTGCAGCCCCGCGTAGCCGGCCTGGAACAGGCCCCGGTAGATGCGCGGGGAGGCCGGCGAGCCGTTGGCGTTGAACTGGGGCAGCAGGAAGGCCGCGTCGTTGGGCTCGTTCCAGATCGCGAACAGCGCGACCTCCGAGCCGTAGTGACGGCCGACCGCGGTCATGAATTCCTGGAAGTCTTTGTCGTCGGGGCGCGTGAAGCTCGTCCCGTTAGCGCTCGCCCACCGCGGCACCGGCGAGGTCACCGTCAGCAGCACCGGCCATTTGAGCGCCTGCGCCTTCGCCAGCAGCCAGTCGTACGGGCCCCAGTTGTACGCCGCGGGGTTCGTTGCTTCGAACTTCGGGCGCTTCTTGCTACCGCCACCGGGGGCGACGTGCGACCAGTACAGCTCCACGCGCAGCGCGTGCACCCCCAGGTGCTCCAGCTGCGCGAGCGCGTGTTCGCGCGCGCGCGGTTCGAGCAGGACCTGGCCGCCCTCGAAGAAGACGGTTTGGTTGTGCGAGGCGAGCGCCGGGGCGGGGCCGGCCGCCGCGCCGGCGAGGGCCGAGCAGGCGAGCAGCAGCAGGATAAGGGGAGTGCGGGCTTTGGGCATGGTGGCTAAGACACGGCGGCGGCGGCGAGGTTGCGGTCGGAGCGACGAGTCGCCCGCGACCGTATAGCGTGCGAGCCGTGAGTGCAGCAATCGCACCGGACGACATCGTCCTCACGCACGCCGAAGCGCAGGGCAACGCCCGCCCGCCGCTGCTCGTGCTCGAGCCCCTGCGCGCCTTCCTGGACGCCCACGGCCTCGGCGGGGGCGCCCTCGAGGCCAGCCCGATCGGCGAGGGGCACTCCAACGTCACCTACCTGATCGAGCGCGGCGGCGCCGAGGTGGTCCTGCGCCGCCCGCCGCGCCCGCCGCTGCCCCCGAGCGCCCATGACGTGCTGCGCGAGGCGCGCCTCCTCTCGGCGCTCGCCCCCACCCCCGCGCGCGTCCCCGAGG
>JBOGYA010000199.1:0-5574 GCA_050696515.1 Solirubrobacteraceae bacterium | reverse complement strand
AGAGAGCGCGGACGCTTCGCGCCACGAGCTGCGCCGTCTCGGGGAAGCCCTGAAAGGGGGGACCGACGAGGTGGTCGCGGGGATGCTGCGCCGTTCGGCGGGATCCGGCGCGGTGCTCGACGCGCTCGTGGAAGACTCCTTCACGCGGGTGGGCTCGGTCTCGACGATCGCCGTCGCGAGGTGGATGGCCGGCGACGGCGAGGAGGTCGCGCGCGAGGTCGGCCGCGAGTCGTGGCGCATCTTCGGCCAGCTGGCCGCGCAGCGGGCGGCGCCGTTGAACGAGGTCACCAAGCGCTGCCTGCGCTGGCGCGACGCGGCTGAGGAGGTCATCCGCGAGCGTGCCGCCGCGCTCGGGTTGGGAGAGGAGGTGCTGGGGCAGGCGCTGGCGATGCTCAAGCGCAGCCTCGACGTGACGCTCGTGCGGATGTGCGAGGCCTTCGAGGACGAGCGCCGCAAGGCCCACGAGGAGCTCTCCCGCCGCCAGGACGAGCTGGCCTTCCTGGCCACCCACGATCCTCTGACCGGCCTACCCAACCGCACCCTGGTGCTCGACCGCGTCGAGCAGATGCTCGTGCGCTCGCGCCGCTCCCGCACGCCCGTCGCGGCGCTGTTCGTCGACCTCGACAACTTCAAGTCGATCAACGACACGCTCGGCCACGGGGCGGGCGACCGGCTGCTGAAGGCGGTCGCGGTACGGCTTGGCGCCGCGATCCGCGAGACCGACGCGCTCGGGCGCCTCGGCGGCGACGAGTTCGTGGTGATCGCCGAGGGCATGTCGCTCGCCGCTGGCCCCGAGCTGATCGCCGAGCGCCTGCTGGCCGCGCTCGACCAGCCCTTCCAGCTCGCCGACTCCGACGCCGCGCGGCTGTCGGTCAGCGCCAGCGTGGGGATCGCGATGGGCGACCGGGAGTCCGCCGAGGAGCTGCTGCGCGACGCGGACATCGCGATGTACCGGGCCAAGTGGGACGGCAAGAACCGCTACGTGGTGTTCGAGTCCGCGATGCAGGACGCCGTGCAGAGCCGCATGGAGCTCGAGATGGACCTGCGCGAAGCCTACGAAAACGACCAGTTCTTCCTCGTCTACCAGCCCACGTTCGACCTGCAGAGCATGAGCCCCACCGGGGTGGAGGCCCTGCTGCGCTGGGACTCCCCGCGGCGCGGGGAGGTGCAGCCCGACGAGTTCATCCAGCTGCTCGAGGAGACCGGGTTGATCGTGGACATCGGGCGGTGGGTCCTGCTCGAGGCCTGCCGGCAGGGCGCGGCGTGGCGCGCGGCGGGGCACGCGATCGGCATGTCGGTCAACGTCTCGGCGCGACAGCTGGAAACCGACCAGTTCGTCGGCGACGTTCGGGAAGCGCTGCAGAGCAGTGGCCTCGATGCCGGCGCGCTGACGCTCGAGATCACCGAGACGACGATCATGCGCGACGCTCAGCAGATGGCCCGCCGGCTCGCCGCCGTCAAGGAGCTCGGCGTGCGCATCGCGATCGACGACTTCGGCACCGGCTACTCCTCGCTCTCGCACCTGCAGCAGTTCCCCGTGGACGCGCTGAAGATCGACCGCTCCTTCATCGCGCGGCTCACACAGAGCCCCGAAGGCGAGACGCTGATCCGCACGCTCGTGCAGCTCGGCAAGGCGATGTCGATCGAGACGCTCGCCGAGGGCATCGAGCAGCACGGCGAGCTGAGCATGTTGCAGGACGAGCTGTGCGACTCCGGCCAGGGCTTCCTGTTCGCGCGCCCCCTCGATGCGATCACGGCCGAGGCGTTCTTCCGCACCTGGAGCGGGGGCCTGCCGGAGGCGTTCGCTTCGTCGGAGGCGGTGTAGGCAGACCACGGTCCTTCCAATCGGGAGTGCTTGGAGATCGTCCACGCGACGCAGTGACACCCCAGGCGCGTGTGCGCGGGGCCTCCTACCCCGCGACGAGGCTGTGCGGCAGGCCGCGCGCTTGGAGGAGGGGGAGGCGCTACGGCCAGTCGATCTGCTCGGCCAGCTCGCCCGGGCCGAGGTCGATCACCGCGCTGCGCTCGATCGGCCGGTACTCCCCTTCGCGGAGGCCGAGCCAGTCGCAGGTGCGCTTGGCGGGGTCGACGATCAACACCTCGTCGACGTTGTGGGCGGCGTAGTAGGGCAGCTTCTCCCAGGACTCGTCACCCGGCGAGACGATCTCGACGACGAGCGCCGCGGTCGAATGCCACGTGCCGGTGGCAGGCGTGCGGTGCAGCCCGCCGTCGGGCACACGGTAGTTGTCCTCCGAGTCGCCGAGGTTGAACTGACCACCCGCGCGCAGGCCCGCCCGCTCCGCGAGCGGTCCGAGCAGCCGGGCGAGCCGCCACTCGATCTGGGCGTGCCTGCCAGTTGGCGCCGGGACCATGTGCAGGACACCGTCCCACACCTCGTCCATCCGATCAATCCCCGAGCGGCGCCGGCGCTCGAGCATCTCATCGAAGCTGGCTGTGGAGGGGTCCAGGACCACCGTGCGCATCTGCGAAGCGTAGCGTGGACGTTGGCTGGTCAGACTATGATGTAGCATTACATCACCGCCCGTGCACCGAACCCAGATCACCCTGACCGATGCGCAGTACGCGCGCCTGCGGGAGGAGTCCGCAAGCAGCGGCCATTCGCTCGCGGAGCTGGTGCGCCGCGCGCTCGACAAGCGCTACGAGACGGTGTCAAAGGTGGATCGGCTGCGGCTGCTCGACAGCGCCTTCGGCGGATGGGCCGATCGCAGCGAGGACGGCGCCGTGTTCGTGGAGCGGGTTCGCTCAGGCACCGCCCGCAGGCTTCGCTCGACGGGGTGAGCCCACTCGTCGATACCTCGGTCCTCGTGGACTACCTGCGGGGAGTCGAGCCGGCGCGCGAGCTCGTGCACTCGGCGATCGAGCGTGAGGAGGTCGCGGCCGCCTCGGCGCTGACACGGATCGAGCTGTCGATCGGGATGCGTCCCGCCGAGCGGCGCGCGACAGACGCACTGGTCGCGGCGCTGCACTGGGTTGGAGGTTGACAGCGCGGTCGCTGACGAGGCAGACGCGCTCGCGCGGCGCTACGCCCCGAGCCACTCCGGCATCGACGCTGTCGACTATTGCATCGCTGCTTCCGCCATCGTCCACGGGCTGGAGCTTTGGACGCTGAACGTGCGCCACTTCTCGATGTTCGAGGGACTCCGGCCTCCGTGGTAAGGGTGTTCCTCGGATCGACCCAGCGTGTATGGCCAGTCGATTCGCTCGGCCAGTGCACCCGCGCCGAGGTCGATCACGCGCGGACATCGCGATGTACCGGGAGGGTTGATCGCTAGGAGACTACGACTAAACGGAAATGCTGGTCAGTTGGATGCTTCGCTCCTAATGGATGTTTGAGGGGCGGTTTCGCTACCATTCGCGGTCGTGGCCGATCGAGGTATGGGGATCGTGTGAGCGCCGGTGCAAGCAGTGTGCTGAGGTCGTCGCCGTTGAAGGGTGCGGCGCTGTGCCTGCTGGTGCAGCACCGGGGGTATGGGTATGACCTCGCGAACCAGTTGGAGCGGCGGTTGGGCCCCGGCTGGAATATCGATCGTCGAAGCCTCTACCGGATGTTGAGTTCGCTCGAGAGGCACGAACTGGTGTCTTCCGATCGCTCGGAGGGGTCGAGCGGGGAACGGATCATGTACGACCCGACCCCTGCTGCGGAGCCGGTTGTCGCGGAGTGGATGGGGAGCATCGGGTCGAAGCTCATCCTGATAGAGCTGCAGGCGAAACTCGTGGTCGCGCGTCGTGAGGACCTGCCGCGGCTACTGGTCGCGGTGGACGCGTGCGAGCGGCGGTGCTTCGCGATGCAGCGGGAGATCGAGGTCGATCTGCCACCCCAGCAGTCGCTGGTCGGAACGCTGATGTACATGGCGCGCGAAAAGGAGCTGCTCGGCAGCAAAGCCAGCCTGGTATGGCTCGATAACGTGCGTGGGGGGATCCTCGACCTGATCGGGTCGTAGGCTCGCTGCGAGCATCATGGCGCCACTGCTCTCGCTCACCCAGGTGACCAAGCGCTACCTCGATGGGCGCCGGAAGATCCTCGTCCTGGACCGCGTCTCGGTGGAGATCGACCCGGGGGACTACGTCGGCGTGTGGGGTCCGCGGCGCGCGGGCAAGTCCACGTTGCTGAAGATCGCGGCCGGCATGGAGCCGCCGGATGAGGGCACGGTCTGCTTCGACGGCCGCGCCGTCACGCCGATGTCGAGCAGGGAGCGCTCGTGGCTCCTGCGCGGCGGCGGGGTCGCCCTGGTCTCCTCGGAGTGGCGCCCACAGGTCAACCGTCACACGGTCGATCTGGTCGCAACAGCCTGTATGAGCGACGGTACGCCGCTGCACGAGGCGAGGCGCCGCGCGCGGCGGGCTCTGGCCCTGGTGGACGCCGGAGAGCAGGCCTATGTGCGCGCTGATCGGCTTGCGCTCGCGGAGCGAATCCGGGTTGGCCTTGCGATGGCGCTCGTGCGCGAGCCGCGACTGCTGATCGTGGACGAGCCCGCGGTGCTGCCCAGCCCCTCGGAGAGCGAGGCGCTGTATAGGCTGCTGCGCTCGCTCGGCCGCGGCCGGGATATCGCGGTGGTGATTGCCTCCGAGGATCTGGCCGCGATCCACGGCGCGCGACGGATTATGTCGGTCTCCCACGGCGCGGTGCGTTCGATGGACGAGCCCGGGGTCGTTGTCCCGTTTCCCGAGCGACAGGCGAGGATGGGCGATTCGGTGTTGTGACGCTCGAGCTGCGCGATCTCGTCAAGCACTACTCGGCGGGCGGCGAGGCCGTGCGGGCCGTGGACGGGGTGTCGCTGAGCGTGGCCCCGGGCGAGCTGGTCGCGCTGTACGGGCCGAGCGGGTCGGGCAAGACGACGCTGCTGTTGATCGCGGCCGCGCTGCTGGCCCCCGACAGCGGTGAGGTGCTGTTCGACGGCCAGAAGGTCTCGGGGCTCTCGGCCAAGGAGAGCGCGCGCTACCGCCGCCGCGAGGTCGGCTTCGTGTTCCAGTCCTTTCACCTGCTGGCCGGCTCCTCTGCTTTGAACAACGCCGCGCTGAAGCTGCTCTGCGACGGGTACACGCTCGGCGAGGCGAAGCGGATGGTGCGGCCGTGGCTCGAGCGCGTCGGCCTGGGCGAGCGGATCGACCAGAAGGCCGCGCAGCTGTCGATGGGGGAGCGCCAGCGCGTCGCGATCGCCCGCGCGCTGGCGGGCGAGCCGCGGCTGCTGCTCGCCGACGAGCCGACGGGCAACCTCGACTCACGGCGCACACGGGAGATCCTCGGGCTGCTGCGCGACATCTGCCATGAGCAGGGCATCCCCGGGGTGCTCGTCACCCACGACCCCCGGGCACAGGGGTTCGTCGACCGGGTGTACACGCTGCGCGACGGGAGCCTCACGGACGGGTTCGACGCGGACCTCGAAAGCGCCCTGGCATGAGGATCCGCCCTCCGGTGATCCACGCGCCGAAGATCCTCGGGCTAAGCGCGGGTCTGCCGCTGACCCTGTACGTGTGGCGGGTGCGCCAGCGCCCCGCGCAGGAGCTGCTCGCCGCCGCGGGGATCGCCGTGGGCGTCGCGCTCGTGTTCGGGGT
>JBOGYA010000198.1:0-5577 GCA_050696515.1 Solirubrobacteraceae bacterium | reverse complement strand
CCGCTGCTCGGCGCGGCGCAAGCGCGCGGCGGCGACCATCTCCATCGCCCGGGTGATCTTCTGGATGTTCTTGACCGAGGCGATCCGGTTCTTGACGTCGCGCTGGGAGGCCATGGCGATTTAGTCCCGTCCGCCCCTCAGGCCGGCTGGGGCTCGGGCTCCTGCTCGACAGTCTCAGCCGAACGCGCTCCGGCGCTCGCCGTGGGGAGCTCGTCCTCCAGCGGCTGGCCCTCCTCGTCGAGGTCGTAGCCGAAGTCCTCCGCGAAGGACGCCACCAGCGCGCCCACCGCGTCCTGGGTCTCCTGGGACCAGTCACCGCCGGCGATCTTCGCGCGGGTCTCCTCGTGCTGGCCGTGCAGCCGTTCGGTGAGCTCCGTCAGGAACTCCGGCACGCGCTCGACGCGCAGGCGATCGACGAAGCCGTTGGTGGCCGCGTACAGCTGCACCACCTGGTCCTGCACCGCGAGCGGCTCGCGCTCGCCCTGGTTGAGCGCCTTCACAAGACGCTCGCCGCGGGCCAGCGTGCGCTGGGTGTCGGCGTCGAGGTCCGAGCCGAACTGGGCGAAGGCCTCGAGGTCGCGGTACTGGGAGAGCTCGAGCTTGATGCGGCCCGCGACCTTCTTCATCGGGCCGATCTGCGCGTTGCCGCCGACGCGCGAGACGGAGATGCCGACGTTGATCGCGGGGCGCACCCCGGAGTTGAACAGCTTCGGCTCCAGGAAGATCTGCCCGTCGGTGATCGAGATCACGTTGGTGGGGATGTACGCGGACACGTCGCCCGCCTGCGTCTCGATGATCGGCAGCGCCGTCAGCGAGCCGCCGCCGGGGAGCTTCGCTCCAGTGCTCGGATCGGTCACGTCGTCGGCGAGCTTCACCGCGCGCTCCAGCAGGCGCGAGTGCAGGTAGAACACGTCGCCGGGGTACGCCTCGCGGCCGGGCGGGCGGCGCAGCAGCAGCGACATCTGCCGGTAGGCGTAAGCGTGCTTGGTCAAGTCGTCGTACACGCACAGCGCGTGGCGGCCGGAGTAGAGGAAGTGCTCGCCCATCGCGCACCCGGCGTAGGGGGCCATGAACTTGATCGGCGCCGCCTCGTCGGCGGGGGCGGCGACGATGATCGTGTTGTCGAGGGCGTTGTGTTCGTCGAGCGTCTGCGCCAGCGCCACCACAGTGGACATGCGCTGGCCGATCGCCACGTAGATGGAGACGACGCCGGTGTCGCGGTTGTTGATGATCGCGTCGATCGCGATCGCCGTCTTGCCGGTCTGGCGGTCGCCGATGATCAGCTCGCGCTGGCCGCGGCCGATCGGGATCATCGCGTCGATCGCCTTCAGGCCGATCTGCATCGGTTCCTTGACGGGCTGGCGCTGCACGACGCCGGGAGCCTTGAACTCCGCGGGGCGGGTCTCGGTGGTGTCGATGTCGCCCTTGCCGTCCAGGGGGCGGCCGAGCGGGTCGACGATCCGCCCGAGCAGGGCGTCGCCGACGGGGATCTCCAGCAGCCGGCCGGTGCGCTTGACGGTGTCGCCCTCGGAGATTTGCTCCCACTCGCCGAACAGCACGGCGCCGACGTTGTCGGACTCGAGGTTGAGCGCGAGGCCAGTGACACCGTGGGGCAACTGCAGCATCTCCAGCGACATGCAGTTCTCGAGGCCGTGCAGGCGGGCGATGCCGTCGGCGACCGAAAGCACGGTGCCGACCTCGGTCAGCTCGGCCTGTCCGGCGTCAAGCCCCTCGATGCGGCTCTTCAAAATACTGGTGATCTCATCTGGGTTGATCTGCATGTTGGTTACAAGGCTCCTTGTCAGGTTGAAGGCTCAGGCGGAGGCCCCGTGGGCAACCTGCCTGCGCAGCTGCTCCAGTCGGCTGCGGATCGAGGCGTCGAGGATCGAGTTGCCCACGCGCACCACGATGCCGCCGAGGATGTCGGGGTCCACGCGCGTGGCGAGCGCCACGCGCCGGCCGGTGCTCTGGCCGATGCGCTCGGCCACCTGGCCGGTGGTCGCGTCGTCGAGCGCGATCGCGCTGGTGATCTCCACGGGCAGCAGCCGGTTGTGCTCCTCCCACAACCGCTCGTACTCGCGCCGGACGCGGAAGACCACCGGCATGCGGTGGTTCTCGATCAGCAGCTTCAGGAAGTTCAGCAGGCGCTCGTCGGCCCCCGAGAGGAGGCGTTCGAGCCCGTCCTGCTGCTCGCGGGTGGAGAAGTAGGGCGAGAAGAAGAACACCCGCAGGTCGTGGTTCTCCTGGAGGGCGTCGGCGAACTGGGCGAGCTGCTCGCGCAGCTCGTCGAGCAGCCCGTGCTCGCGGGCGACCTCGAACAGCGAGCGGCCGTACACGCGGGCCAGCTCCTCCATCAGGGGCGCACCTCCGAGCGCGCGGCCGGGCTGCTGCCCATCAGTTCTGCTCCGCCCCGGAGAGGGCCGAGAAGTCGAGCTCGCCGAGCGCCTCCTCCACCAGCCGCCGCTGGTCGGCCTCGTTCAGCGTCTTGCGCGTGACCTTCTCGGTGGCCATGATCGTGAGGTCGGCGACCTCCCTGCGGATGTCGTCGAGCGCCCGCCGGGTGACCGCTTCGATCTCGCGCTCCGCTCGCTTGGCGGCCTCGGCGATCAGCTCCTGCCCGCGCTCTTTGCTCTCATGCTCGTGCGTCTCGGCGGCTTGACGCGAGCGCTGGACGATCTCTTCCGCCTGGGTCCTGGCCTCCTTCAGGCGCTCGCGGTATTCGGCGAGCACCTGGTCGGCCTCGGTCCGCAGCTCCTCGGCGGCGTCGATGTCGCCCTCGATCTTCTTCGCGCGTGCGTCGAGGGCTTTGCCGATCTGGGGGAAGACCGCCCGGCGCAGGATGAACAGCGAGATGGCGAACACCACGATCGTCCAGACCATGAGCCCCACGTTGGGGCTGATCAGGAACGAGCCGTTCGCGAGTGGGATGTTGGCGTCGAGGTGCATCGTGGCCTACAGGAAGAAGGCGATGAACCCGCCGACGAGGCCGTAGAAGAAGCACGCCTCGGTGAGCGCGAAGCCGAGCCACTGGTCGCGCTCGACGTCGGCGCGCAGCTCGGGCTGGCGGGTCTTGGCCTGGATCGAGGCGTTGAACACCGCCCCGATGCCCGCGCCCGCGCCGGCCGCGCCGCCGCCGGCGCCGACGCCGAGCGCGATCGCGCGACCGGCGTCCTGGCTCTGCTTGATGATCGGTTCCACGGCTCCGATCAGTGGGTGGAACGTGCTCAGAAAATGGAGAAACTGCATCGCTCGATAGCTCCCTTGTGTGATTAGTGGCTTGCGACCGCGCTACCGAGATAGATGGCGGTCAGGATGGCAAAGATGAAGGCCTGCAGGCCCGCGATCAGCACGGCCTCGAAGATGAAGATCGCGATCCCGAACGGCAGCAGGAACCAGGACACGAGCTGCAGGCCGACGAGCACCCCGAGCTCCCCGCCCATGAACGCGATCAGCATGTGACCGGCGAGCAGGTTCGCCCACAGCCGCACCGTCAGCGAGATCAGCCGCAGGAAGTTCGAGAGGATCTCGATCGGGAAGATCAGTAGCACGATCGGTCCCTTGACGCCGCCGGGCATCAGGCTTTTCAGATAGCCGATCGGCCCGTGGTGCTTGACCCCCTCGTAGGTGAACAGGACGAACACGCTCAGCGCGAGGATCAGCGGGAAGGCGACGTTGGTGTCGGCCGCGTAGATCTGCAGCGACGGGATGTGCGCCCCGAACACCTTGAAGCTCTCGCCCGAGTTTACGGGCAGCGGGATGTAGCCGATCAGGTTCGAGACGAGGATGAACACGAAGATCGTCGCGATCAGCGGGAAGTACCTCCCCTCCTGCTCGGAGGTCAGGTTTTCCTGGGAGATGCGGCGGGTGAAGTCGTAGAACGCCTCCACCGCGACCTGCAGGCGCCCCGGGCGCTGCTGCAGGCGCCGGGCGACGTAGAACATCACTCCGAGCGTGATCCCGACGGTGAGCAGCAGGTAGAGCACGCCCTTGTTGAAGTCGATCGGCCCGACGTTGAACCAGGTGTCGAGTTTGAACTCGTCGGTCGGGGAGAAGGCGCCGCTGGCGACGTCCGGGGCCTTGTGGGCCGTGACGCCGAACAGGATCACGAACAGCACGATCCCGCCGAGCCACACGCCGAGAACCCCGTAGAGGACCTTCCGCCCCTGGCTCATCCCCTGCTGCTCGGGGGGCGGGGTGGGCTGGGTCCCCACCCCAGGGGAAAGCCGCGGCGCCTCTGCGACCGCGCTCATCGCTCGAAGCCCTGCCGTCCGCTGGACAGGCGCACGGCGAAGGCCACCGAGTACGCCGCGAAGATGGTCAACGCCGCCGCGAGGCCGTCGGAGCGGTGGCCGACGACGCCCGCGAGGACGATCGCGCCCGCGAGCAGCCAGATGCGCCCGAACGCCTCGGCGACGTCGAGCCCGAGCCGGGACCCCGGCTCACGCGCGCGGGCGATCCACCGCCGGTCGGCGTGGGCGAGCGCACGCTGCACGAGCCACCCCCCCGCCCCGAGGAGCACGCCGAGCGCGGGCGCGCCGAGCGCGAGCGCGAGCGGCGCGGCCACGACCATGAGCACTACGTCAAGGAGGCGCAACCACTCGGCGGGCGACGATCGGATGGCGACCGGGCTCGCACCGGCGCGCAGGGCGGCAGAGGCCATCGGTTCTGGCTCGTGGCTGGGCATGAGTTGGGTGGCCACCCTACAGACGCAAGAGCCAGCGCGTCCGCCCGTAGCGGACTCTCGCCCCGACCCTCCTCTGGTCGTCTGCGGCAGCCAAGCGAAGTCTACCTGATCCGGGACTTCGTAACAACTTTGTGACATGCGCTACCTGCGCGCACGAGCAGCGCGGCCAGCGCGGCGGTGGCCACGCCCGCGAGCACGTCGAGCAGGTAGTGGTTGCCGGTGGCGAGCACCGCCACGCACGTCGCGCACGGGTAGAGGACCGCCACGACGCGCACCCACCGGCGCCCACGAGGGTGGCGCAGGCGGCCGGAGGCCGCCGAGCCGGGCCCCTCCTCTTTAGTCGACAACGCCCACACGACCAGCGCGCACCACGCCGCCCACGCCATGTGCAGCGAGGGCATCGCCGCGAACTGGTTGGCCGCGGCGGCGAGCGTCCCGGTGTGCCAGCCGCCCAACGCCCCGGTGGAGGCAACGACGTCGTCGAAGCCGCTCCCCGCCAGCAGCCGCGGGGGGGCAGTAGGGTAGAGCCAGAAGACGACGAAGCCGAGCACGTTGATCGCCACCAGCGTGTTGCGCAGCGGCCGGTAGATGTCGGCCCGCCGGTACCACAGCCAGCCGAGCAGGCCGAGCGTCACGACGAAGTGGGCGTTGTCGTAGTAGTCGGAGAGCAGCAGGCCGAGCGTGCGGTGGGCCGTCAGCCAGCGGTTGAGGGCAAGCTCGGGGTCGAGGCCCAACGCGCGCTCCAGGTGCAGCACGCCCCAGCCGTGCGCGAGCGCGGCGTGCACGCGCAGCGGGGCGAGGTTGGTGATCGCGTCGTACACCCAGCACAGCCACACCACCACGAGCGCCTCGACCCACCAGCGCGGGCGCGAGGCGGGCACGCCGCGCGCGGC
>JBOGYA010000197.1:0-5592 GCA_050696515.1 Solirubrobacteraceae bacterium | reverse complement strand
CGCGCGGGGCTGCTCAAGCGCAAGCTCGGGCTCGCGCGCGAGGTCGGCCATCACGTCAACTCGGCCTGGTTTCGCCTCGCGGGCGGCCTCGACATCGACGAGTGGTCCGACGACGAGCAGTGGCACAGGAGGATGACCGCTCCCGGGCTGCGCGCGCTGAGCACCAACCACCTCTGCGGGCAGGGCTACTGGGTGTGGCTGATCCCGCTCTCCTCGGGCCCGATCTCGATCGGCATCGTCGCCGACCCGCGCTTTCACCCGTACGAGCGCATCGACACCCAGGAGGCGGCGATGGCGTGGATCGCCGAACACGAGCCGCAGCTCGCGCGGGCGCTGGAGGGCCGCCAGGAGCAGATCGAGGACTTCCTGCGCGTCGAGAACTTCTCGATGGGCTGCGCGCGCCAGTTCTCACCGGAGCGCTGGTGCCTGGTCGGCGAGGCCGGCGCGTTCGCGGACCCCTTCTACTCGCCCGGGTCGGACTACATCGCGATCGGCAACACGTTCGCTACCGACCTGATCGCGCGCGACCTGGACGGCGAGGACGTCTCCGCGCGCGCCGACGCGCTCGACGAGCGCTTCCAGGCGATGTTCGCGGTCACGCTCAGCTACTACGAGGGCCAGTACGGGATCTGGCGCAACGCGCAGGTGATGAACGCAAAGATCACCGCCGACTACTTCTACTACTGGGCAGTGCCCGCGCTGCTGTTCTTCCACCGCAAGCTCACCGACCTGGAGTTCATGGCCGAAGTGCAGCCGCTGGTCGAGCGCGCGATGGGCCTGACCCCGATCCTGCAGCGGCTGTTTCACGAATGGGATGAGCTCGATCACCGCGAGTGGCTCGGCGCGTTCAGCCCGCCGACGGCCTTCCCACAGCTGCCCCAGCGCCACCTCGACCTGCACTCGGGCATGGACGACGACCGCCTGCGCGCACAGCTGGCGGAGAACGTCGAGCTCTACGAGGCGCTCGCGGTCACGATGTTCGCCAAGGCCGCGGAGAGCCTTGAGCCCGGCGTGCAGCTCGACCCCGAGGCCCCGATCAACCCCTACGCGATCTCCCTCGACCCGGGGCGCTGGGAGGCGGACGGGCTGTTCGACGGGAGCGGGTACTCGCCCGCGCAGGTGGCCGAGCGGCTGCGGGTTCGCAGCTTCTGGATGGAGCAGCTGGTCCCCAGGCGCTTCCGGCCCCCGGCACAGGGAACGGCGGCGGCGAGCGCGTGAAACTCGAGGATCGCGTCGCGCTGGTCACCGGCGGCTCACGGGGCATCGGCCGCTCGATCGCCGAAGAGCTCGCCGCCGAGGGCGCCGCGGTGGCCGTTAACTACCGCTCGGGCGAGGCGCAGGCGCAGGAGGTGGTCGCGGCGATCCGCGAGCGCGGCGGACGGGCCACGGCCGTCGGCGGCGACGTGTCGGACTACGCACAGGCCGAGGCGGCCGTCAAGGAGACCGTCGCGCAGCTGGGCGGGCTGCACGTGCTCGTCAACAACGCCGGGATCGCGAAGGACGCCCTGATCTACAACATGGACCCCGAGGAGTGGATGGACGTGATGCGGGTCAACTTCGGCGGCACGTTCAACTGCACCAAGGCGGCGCTCGGGGAGTTCATGTCCCAACGCGAGGGGGCGATCGTCAACATCTCCTCGGTGATGGGCGAGCGGGGCTGGACCGGCGAGTCCAACTACGCGGCCTCGAAGGGCGCGATCAACGCCTTCACGCGCTGCTGCGCGGTCGAGTTCGCGCGCTTCGGCATTCGCGTCAACGCCGTGCTCCCCGGCTTCGCGCCGACGGACATGGTCGCCGGCCTGATGGACAAGGACGGCGGCAAGGGCATCACCAAGCAGATCCCGATGAAGCGGTTCGGGACAGTGCAGGAGGTCGCGCGCACGGCCGTGTTCCTGGCGGGACCCGACTCCAGCCACATGACCGGAGCGCTCCTGACGGTCGACGGAGGAGTGTCCGCGCAGGTTGGGATCGGCAAGCCGCTGTGAGTCCCGCGGGGCGTCACGCCCCAGACGCACGCCCCTATCGGGAGAGGCCGCTGAGCCCCGTCGTAGGCCGTCCTGCGCCTCTGGCGCGGCGTCATCTAGTATCGCGGCAAACCCCAGCGACATAGGAGGGCGAAAGCCATGGCAGACGTCGACAGTGCGGTGAAGGAAGCGGTGGTCGAGGCGCTTGCGCTCGACGACGACGAGGTGACACCCGAGGCGACCCTGATGGAGGATCTCGGCGCCGAGTCGATCGACCTGCTGGACATCCTGTTCAGGATCGAGAAGAGCACCGGCGTCAAGATCGAGGCCTCGGACCTCGGCGACTACATCCAGGGCGGGATTCCCGACGACGAGTTCTCCGACGAGAACGAGATCATCAGCGAGACCGGCGCCGAGCAGCTGCACAAGGTGATGCCGCAGACCGATCCGGCGGACCTCGCGGGCAAGCTGAAGGCCGATGAGGTGATGACCCTGTTCTCAGTCCAGAACCTCGTCGAGATGGTCAAGTCCCGCGCTAACGGTGCCTCTGGCTGACGGTGCGCTTTCACCTGATCGATCGTGTCGACGCCTACGAGCCGTCCAAGTCCGTCAGGGCCCGCAAGCTCACGTCGTTGAGCGAGGACTACTGGGAGGAGGGCGAGGACGGTCAACCGGTGATGCCGCCTCCGTTCGTGCTCGAGGCGCTCTGCCAGGCGGCGACCTGGCTGATCATGATCTCCACCGAGCGGGCCAAGCGCGCGGCGCTGCTGTCGATCGGCTCGGTCGACTGGCAGGCCGACGTCAAACCAGGTGAGGTACTGGAGATGGTCGGCGAGATCGGCTCGTTCGGCGGCGAGACGGCGGTCGTCTCCGGCCACGTGAGCGTCGAGGGCCGGACGGTGCTCGAGGCGCAGGAGATCATGTGCGCGCTGATCGACGCGGACACGCTGGCCGACCTGGATGACACCAAGCGGCTGCAGGACATGCTGACCCGCGCCGGGGCCGACTGATGCCACGGGTCGCAATCACCGGGATCGGCGCGGTGACCCCGGTCGGTCGCGACGCTCCCAGCACATGGGAGGCGCTGAAGGCCGGCCGCAGCGGCGTCGGGCAGATCACGACCTTCGACGCGAGCACCTACCCCGTGCGGATCGCCGGCATGGTCGAGGACTTCGACCCCGATCAGCTCCCCGACCGCCGTCTGCTGCGGCGTCTGCACCGCGGCGCCGCGTTCGGTCTCGCGGCCGGCGTCGAGGCGGTGCGCGCTGCCGCGATCCCCGCGGGCACCTACGACCCGTACGAGTGCGGCGTCTCGATGGGCGGCAGCGTCGCCCGGCCGGAGCTGCAGGAGTTCTCCGACATCTTTTACACGCGTGGTGGCAGCGACGGCCACCGTCTCTACCGTTCGCCCCCGTCGCGAACTGTGGTTATCAGCCAGAACGTCGCCGGCGCGGAGTTGGCGAGCTTCGCCGGGGCGCAGGGGCCGATGATCGGCATCAGCACCGCTTGCACCGCCTCCAGCCACGCGATCGGGGAAGCGTTTCGCTGCATCCAGGACGGCGAGGCGAGGATGATGCTCGCCGGCGGCTACGACGCCCTCACCAGCTGGGTGGATGTGCTCGGCTTCTCACTGCTCGGCGCTCTCACCAAGGACTACAACGACGATCCCGAGCACGCCTCGCGGCCGTTCGATCGTGACCGTAGCGGCTTCGTCCTCGGCGAGGGCGCCGTCGTGATGGCCCTGGAGGAGCTCGACTCCGCGCGTGCGCGGGGCGCCGAGATCCACGCCGAGATCGCCGGCTACGGATCGAGCCTGAACGCCTACCGGATGACCGACCCGCCGCCCGACGGCGGCGGCGCGGTGATTGCGATGACGCGCGCGCTGGGCGAGTCGGGCTTTGCCGCCGAGGACGTCGACTACGTGGTCGCCCACGGCACCGGCACGCCGGCCGGCGACGTGTCCGAGACGGTCGCGATCAAGCGGGCGCTCGGCGATCATGCCAAGCGCGTGCTCGTCACCTCGCCGAAGTCGATGACCGGCCACACGACCTGCGCGGCGGGGGCGCTCAACATGCTCGCCGCGCTCGGCGCGATCCGCGACGGCGTCGTCTCCCCGACGATCAACCTCGATAACCCCGACCCCGAGCTGGACTTGGACTACGTGCCCCTGCAGGCGCGTGTGGCGCAGGTCGACGTTGCGATGACCAACGCCTTCGCGTTCGGGGGCACCAACGGCGCGCTGGTGGTCTGCCGGCCCGAGCTGCGGGACGCCGCATGAGTTCCGCCGCGCGTCCCGCCACCCCGCCGACCCGACCCGCCGGAGTCGCACGATGAGCCGCTGGAGCACGCTTGACCGGGTGCTGACCGTGGAGCCTGGGGAGTCGGCCACCGCGCTGCGCAACGTGCCCAACACGCTCGCGATCTTCGACACCCACTTCCCGCGCTTCCCCGTGCTGCCCGGGGTCCTGATCCTCGGCAGTCTCGGCGCGCTGGCGTCCCACCTGCTGGAGGCTGAGACGGGGCGGCCCTGGCGCCTTGCCGGAGCCGACCGCGTCGCATTCCGGCACTTCGTCCAGCCCGGCGACCAACTGCAGCTGACCGTCAAGCTCTCGCAGCGCAGCGACACCGAGGCGGTGCTGAGCGGCGAGGCGTCCGTTGACGGGCGCGTGGTGACACGCGCGCGCAAGCTGCGCGTGGTGCCGCGATGACGCCCCGCGGAGCGTGGTGGGAGTTGCGCGCGCGCACCAGCTCGGGGGCGAACCGTGAGCGCTGAGCCGCGGCGCGTCGCCCTGACCGGCATCGGCCTCGTGACGCCCCTCGGCGTCGGCGCCGAGGAGACGTGGCAGGGCCTGGTGGAGGGCCGCAGCGCCGTGGGGCCGATCGAGAGCTACGACGCTTCCTCGCTGCGTTCCCAGCTCGGCGCGGAGATCGCCGGGCTCGAGCCCAAGCAGTTCGTCAACCGCCGCGCGCTGCGGACGATGACGCGCTACGACGTGCTGGCGGCGGTCGCCGCGGCGCTCGCGATGCAGGACAGTGGCCTGGAGCTTGGCGAGGACCCCGAGGGCAGGGCCGCGCTGTTCACCGCTTCGGGCAAGGAGATCTCCGAGCCCGAGCACTTCGAGGAGGTCGCCGTCGCGGTGCGCGGCGCGGGCGGGCAGGTCGACATGCGCCAGTTCGGCACGGTGGCGCCGTCGGGTGTGCACCCGCTGTTCTTCATCGAGGGCATCCAGGGCGCCTCGCTGTTCTACATCTCCGAGGCGTACGCGCTGCGCGGGCCGAACACCTACTTCGCGGGGACCGCCGAGGCGGGACTTACGGCGATCGCGCGCGCCTATGCTGCGATTCGCCGCGGTGAGGCCGATGTGGCACTGGCGGGTGGAGCGGACGCGCCGGTGTGCTGGTGGAACATGGCGAAGATCGACTCGCTCGGCCTGACCACCCACAGCAACGAGCTTGGGGCGGGCGCCTGCCGGCCCTTCGACAGCGAGCGCGACGGGACGGTGATGGGCGAGGGCGGCGCGTTCGTGGTGCTGGAGGAGTGGGACGCCGCGCAGCGCCGCGGCGCGCGGGTCTACGCCGAGCTGAGCGGCTCCGGCGCCACGACCGACGTTGAGCGGCTGCTGACGCC
>JBOGYA010000196.1:0-5646 GCA_050696515.1 Solirubrobacteraceae bacterium | reverse complement strand
GGAACGGTGGTCGGGCCGGGCAGCTTCGGCTGTCCGGCCCTTCTTTTTGGCTCAACCTCCGCCCCTTGCTGCCGATCACCCGGTGTGTCGGTGGAATCCGTCCTCGCTCGCGTGGCCGTACTCGAACAGGCCGTCGCCAACCCCGCCTCCCTGCTCGCGGCGAACCGCGCGGCCACGGGTGGGACCTCCGCCCCCGTCGCGGCGGCATCTTCCACCGGCGGGGGTACCTCGTTTGCGCAAGCGTTGCAGAGCGCGAGCGCGGGGGCGCCGACGAGCGCGCTTGGAGCCCCCAGCTCGGGCGGGACGGGGGGGCAAATCGTGCGGATCGCGGAAAGCCAGCTTGGCCAGGCCGAGCAGCCCCCGGGCTCAAACGAATCTCCTGCGATCGCGCTGTACCGCACCGCCACCGCGGGGGCGATCCCGGGGGCGCCGTGGTGTGCCTACTTCGCCTCGTGGGCCGCCCGCCAGGCCGGTGAGCCGCTGGGCGTGGGCGGCGAAGGCCTGGGGTCGGTGGGGCAGATCTGGTCGTGGGCGCAGAGCACCGGCCGCGCGATCCCAGGTGGACCGGGCGTGACGCCCCAGCCGGGCGACCTGATCATGTTCGGCGACGAGCACGTTGGCATCGTCAGGGAAGTGCTCCCCAACGGGGACATCGCGACGATCGAGGGCAACTACGAAAACAAGGTCGCCGCCAACTTGCGCACTCCCTCAGAAGCGACCGGTTACGTCAACATGAACTGACGCCTCGCGGCGTCACACCAACCTTGGCTTTCCTGCGCGACCGCGGCCGGCATCGTGCCGCGGTGTCCACTCGCCCTGTGCAACCGTATCCTCCGGGTACGCTTCGTGCACGCGCGTGTCCTCGTCGAGCAGATCGACGGGTTCGCCGTCGACCGCGCTCGCCCACGCGCCGAGGGCGTAGCGGAACTGTCCGCTCTCGTCGGTCACCCAGTAGGCCTCGCCTTCCTCCGCCGTCTCGTGCAGGATCGAGCGATCGTAGTGCTCGGCGATCTGCGCCAGCGCGTCCATGTCGGCGACATCGATCACCGGAACCCCGGGCAGCTGCCACACGCGCGCGACGGGGACGATCAGCCGGCCGTAGCGCGACCTGATGGTCGCCGACTCGTCCTGTGGCCGCACTCCCAGGAGCGCTCGGAGGGGCCGCAGCAGCGCGAGCATCGCCAGCACGATGCAGACGATGAGGACAATCGCGTCGCGCGCGACCGTGCGCGCTGTCGCGACGGAGAGCGTCGTGACTCCCAGCGTCAGCGTTTCAGGGACGGTGTGGGCGCCAGTTGCCGTGCCGGAGGTGGAGGAGGCGAGCGGGTTGGCGGCGGGCCTTTCTTCGGTAGAGGTGGAGGTGGAGGGCGCGCTGGAGGAGGATGTCGCCGACTCGATCTCCGAGGGGGTGAGGGTGAAGGTGGCTTTGGGGGTGAACTTTGCGTGGATCGGCAGGGCGTCCACGGTTCCCGCCGCCGTCACCTTCGGGACGATCGTCAGCGTGTAGCCGCCGGAGAGCGCCGTCGCCTTTTCGACGCTGCGCAGCAAGGCGAACAGGGATGTAAGGTCGAGGGTCCCCGAGACCGCGGCGCGGCTGCCGCGGAAGGGGGTCGGGGGGACGAGGTGGATAGTCGTCTTCCAGCCGACGGACGAGGCCACGTCGGCGTCGAGCGCGATCGTCCCGCCGAGCCTCCGCCGGTCGGTGGCCTGGAAGCGGTAGGCGAAGCTGAAGTCGATCGCCTTGACGATGTGCGCGAAGATCGGTTCGCCCGTCGTGACCCTGCCTTCTGGGTAAGCCGGTCCCGGCGGGGCCTCGGCCGTGTAGGAGAGGGCACCGCTCTGCTTGTAGGGAATCGCGTATGGGTGCTGCGCCGTCGGGGCCTTCGTGAAGGCAACGAGGGCGAGGACTATGAAGGGGACGAGGAGCAGCAGGCCGACCGCGACGATGCCGACGGTCGGGGTTCTCGAGGGCCGCGGCAGGTGCACCGAGCGGGCTGGGACGCCTTCGCCGGCGCGGCGTTGACGACCGCGCAGCCGGCGGCGGCTGGCGCATACGGAGCCAGTGAGGATCAGCAGCCCCACCGCGAGGAGCGCCCCGACGAGCAGGGGCGAGCGGAGCGACAGCAGCGTGGCCCCAGCGCCCGGGATGTGCAGCCACAGGGCGCCCACGAGTTGGCTCGCCTTCGGGTGTTCGGGGTCGACGAAGTTGTTGTTGTCGCCTTTGAAGATGTACCGCGATCCGTGGCGCCCGATGATCCGGTGCAGCACGACCGTGTGGAGCATCTTGTTGTCGTAGGCGACGATTTCGCCGACGTGGTAGCTGCTCTGGCTGCGAACGAGCGCCAGGTCGCCGGTGTGGAAGCGGGGCTCCATGCTCGTCCCGTGGGTGACGACGTAGGTCGTCGCGCCGCCGAACTGGGAGGGGGCGAACCAGAAGCACAACAACCCCAGAAGGATTAGTCCCAGGGCGCGGCTGAGGAGCTTTTTTATCTGACTGGAGCGCATGTCGGGTCGAGGTCACGACGGGCTCGCACTATCGAAACTGGGCGGGCGCGGAGCGGCCGGTGCGACGGCCGCTCCGCATTGCCCAACTGCGTGCCGCGTTACGGTTCGACGATGACTTTCCCCTGGCTTGTCGCAGAGATAGTCAGCTGGTTGCCTTCGGCATTCGGAACGCCGGTCGCGGTGAATTTGTTAGCTTCGTGTTCGGTTGCGTTCTTGAACGCACCTTCGCCGCCCTTGAATTTGCAGACGACTTCCGTTTCGGTTTCGCTCGTTGCCACGTAGGGTTCAGGGCAGTCGACCCATTCTCCGGCTGCCGGCGTGGCCGCCGTGCCCAGCGCAACCGCGACGTCGGTCGGTTTGATTTTTGCTTCGCCGGTGAGGATAACGTTTGCTTCGGTGATGTCTTCGCCGTTCAGCGACCAGGTGTAACTGACACCCTTCTCTGTGTAGCCGCTCACTTTGGCGGTGCCGCCACCGGCGGACTGCGCCGGGACCGTGTTGCTCGCGGTGAACGCATACGCGCCCACCCCGATCACGCCTGCAAGCACGAATGCGCACAGGCCCGCTATCTTTCGCTTGCGGCTAGCGAAGGTTCGCTTGCCTTTACGCATAAACACTTCAGGCCCCCTTTGGGATTGGACAGGATTGCGGACACTGAGTGTCCTTTCCCGGGCCTATCGACCAGCTATTAGAAGCGCTTTAGATTGCATTTTTGGATGCAAGTATTTATGCGACGCCGCGGGCCGCGGGGACTCCGTTGGGGCCGTTCGAGGGGCGGGCGTTCTGATACACCCCGGTTGATGGACGACACGACCTCGCAACGGCCCCCGCGCATGCGCAGGCGTGTGGCCGTGTCCGTCGCGGTTCTCCTGCTCGCCGGGGTCCTCGCGTTTGCGCTCTGGCGCCTCGGGCCGCACCGGATCGGCAGTGCGCTCGCCTCCGCGCAGCCCGGCTGGATCGTGCTTGCGCTCGCGCTGATGGCCCTCTCGCTGCTGTTGCGCGCCGCCTCCTGGCACGAGGTGCTGCGCGCGGCGCTGCCCTCCACCCCGATCGCTTGGGTGCCCGTGATCCGCGCCACGATGATCGGCGTGATGGCCTCCGCGGTCTTCCCCGGGCGGATCGGCGAGCCGACCCGGATGCTCGTGCTCACCCGCCGCCTCCCCGGCCCCTCGCGCCGGCAGCTGCCCGTCGTCGCCGGCACCGTCTTCTCGCAGACGCTCATCAACCTGCTCGCGCTCGCGATCCTCGCCACCGTCACCTTCACGAGCCTGCACCTCTTCAGCAAGCACGTCTCCGGGCTCCTTGTCGCGCTCGCCGTGCCGCTGCTGATCTGCCTGCTGGTGCTCTTTGGCCCCCGCCTGCTGCGCCGCGCGCAGCGCTCGCGCTCGGTTCGCGTCGCGCTCGCCGCCGCCACGCTCGGGCGGCTGCTGGGACTCGCGCGGCAGGGGCTCGCCGCGTTCGCCGACCCCCGCTACGGAATCCCCGCGGTGCTCCTGCAGCTGCTCGCCTGGACGCTGCAATGGCTCGCCTGCTACGCCGTCCTCTGCGCGCTCGGACTCCAGTCAGATGGCGGCCTGATCGCGGCCGCCGCGGTGCTGCTCGCGGTCAACGTCTCCGCCGTGCTCCCCGCCACCCCCTCCAACGTCGGCGTCTTCCAGGCCGCCTGCCTGGTCGTGCTCGCCGCCTACGGCGTCGGCGCCGGCCCCGCCCTGGCCTACGGGATCATTCTCCAGGCCGTCGAGGTCCTCACCGCGCTCGGCCTCGGCCTCCCCGCCCTGCTCGGGGAGGGCATGACCTGGCGCGACATCCGCCGCGGCGCCGCGCTCGAAGGGGAGGACGCGGAGCAGGTCAGCTGACCAGGGCCCGCAACGACTGGCGCAGCGAGTGCGTCGTCTTCAGCACCGCCGTCGGCTCGTAGCCGCAGTGCGCCATGCAGTTCTCGCAGCGCGGGTCGCGCCCGCGGCCATACTTGCTCCAGTCGGTGCTCTCCACGAGCTCTTTGTAAGTCTCGGCGTAGCCGTCGGACATCAAGTAGCACGGGCGCTGCCACCCGAACAGCGAGTAGCTCGGGATCCCCCACGCGGTGCACTCGAACTCCTCCCTACCTTCCAGGAAGTCCAGGAACAGCGGGCTGTGGTTCAGCCGCCACCGCTTGCGCCGCCCGTCCGCGAACGCCTCGCGGAACAGCTCCCGTGTCTGGCGCACCCCCAGGAAGTGCTCCTGGTCGGGCGCTTTCTCATACGCATACGCGGGCGAAATCATCATCTCGTCGACCTCGAGCTCGTCGTTGAGGAAGTCGAGGACCTCCCGCACCGTCTTCGGGGAATCCTGCGTGAAGAACGTCGTGTTCGTCGTCACCCGGAAGCCGCGCGCCTGCGCCGCCCGGATCGCCGCCACCGCCTTGTCGAACACCCCCGCGCGTTCCACCGAGGCGTCGTGGCGCTCGCGCAGGCCGTCCATGTGGATCGCCCACGCGAAGTACGGGCTCGGCTTGAAGCTCTCGAGCTTGCGCTCCAACAGGATCGCGTTCGTGCACAGGTACACGAACCGCTTGCGCTTGACGAGCTCCCCCGCGATCGTGTGGATCTCCGGGTGGATCAGCGGCTCCCCGCCCGCGATCGACACCATCGGCGCCCCGCTCTCCTCGATCGCCCCCACCGCCTGCTCCACCGACATCCGCCGGCGCAGCACGTGCTCGGGGTGCTGGATCTTGCCGCACCCCGCGCACTCCAGGTTGCACTGGAACAGCGGCTCCAGCTCCACGATCAACGGGAACTTCTCGCGGCCCGCGAGGCGCTGGCGCAGCAGGTACAGGCCCATGCGCGTGCTCTGTCTCATCCGCGCCGCCATGCAGCTACATTAGCCCCTCGGGCGTCCACTCGTGCAGCGCCCCCGCCGCACGACGCAGCGTCGCCAGCGCGCGCGCCACCCCCGCGACCGTCCGCAGCGGCCGCGTCAGCTCCCTCGCGGGGGTGTCGGAGATCGCCCGCACGACCGCGAACGGCCGCCCGCCTGCGCCGGGGGCTAGCCACACGGACTCCATGTCCACAGCGATCGCGCCCGCTTCGCGCAGCTCCACACGCGCGTCGCCCATTGCGATGCGCGCCACCGAGGCGACCGTCCCGCGTCGCACCCTCAGCC
>JBOGYA010000195.1:0-5652 GCA_050696515.1 Solirubrobacteraceae bacterium | reverse complement strand
GAGGTCCCACGCGGAGCCCGCGATGTCGAGGTGCGCCCAGGGCGTCTCCCCGACGAAGTTCGCGAGGAACGCGGCGCCGACGATCGTGCCGGCCTTGCGCGCTTCGGGGGCGTTGTCGAGGTCGCCATAGGTGCCCTTGATCAGCTCGTCGTACTCCTCGTGCAGCGGCAGGCGCCACACAATCTCGCCGCTGCGCTCGCCCGCCGCCGTTATGCGCTGCGTCCACTCCTCGTCGTTTCCCATCAGCCCCGCGTAGGTCGAGCCGAGCGCGACGATCACCGCGCCGGTGAGCGTCGCCAGGTCGAGCACCCGCTCGGCCCCGAGCGTCACCGCGTGGTGCAGGCAGTCCGCCAGCACGAGGCGGCCCTCCGCGTCGGTGTTGTTGACCTCGATCGTCTTCCCGTTTGCCGCTGTCACGATGTCTCCAGGCTTCACCGCTCGGCCGCTCGGCAGGTTCTCGGTCGCGCCGACCACCGCGACGAACTTCACCGGCAGCTTCAGCTTCGCGATCGCGCCCGCGGCCTCGAGGACCGCGGCGCCCCCGGACATGTCGAACTTCATCTCCGCCATCTTCGCCCCGGGCTTCAGCGAGATGCCGCCGCTGTCGAACGTCACCGCCTTGCCCACCATCCCCAGCAGCGGGCCCCGCGCCTGCGGGTGCTCGTAGCGCAGCACGATCAGCGCCGGCTCCTGCTCGGAGCCCTGCGCGACCGCCGCGAACGCGCCCATGCCGCGCGCGAGGATCTCCTCGCGACCCTCCGTCTCCACCGAAAGCCCCTCGACCTCCTGTGCCAGCGCCCGCGCGTGCGCCGCCAACGCGGTGGGTGTGAGGTCGTTGGCGGGCCGGTTCTGCAGGTCCCGCGCTGCGTTCACCGACTCCGCGAGGACGCTCGCTTCGGAGACCTGCCGTTCGAGCTCCGCGGCCCCCGCTGCCTCTGCCGCGCCCGCGTCGGGGGCGCTGAGAACGAGCGCCTCCAGATGCTTCGGGGCCGTGTCCTCTGAGTCCTTCGGGGCTGAGCGGTGGCGGTCGAAGCGGTAGTCCGCCAACGCTGTGCCCTCCACGAGCGCCGCGCACACCTCCGGGGTCCCGCCTACCGGCGCCTGCCAGCAAAGCGTGCGCGTCGAGAGCTCCAGGGCGCGCGCGTGCGCGCCCGCCGCGGCCGCGCGGGCACGCTCGGGGGTGAAGTCTGCCCGCTTGCCTAACCCCACCAGCAGCCACCGCTTGCCCTCCGCGTGCGCCACCGCGAGCGCCTTGGGCGTGCCGCGCGCCTCGCCCGAGGCAATCAGCTCCGCCGCCGCGCCCGGCAGCCCGGCCGGGGCCTCCTCGCCCGCGAAGATCCCGACCGCGACGGTGTCGGCATCGCTGGCGCTCCCGGGCTGTGTGGTCGCTGAGACGTGCACGCTCATGCCAACCTTATATACCTCGCTAGCATTCTCGGCGTCCGGCTGCTATCCCCGAACTCAGGAGAAGCTTCACCCATGCCCAAGACTGTGATCCTCGGTGCCGCGCGCACGCCTATCGGGAAGATGGGCGGCGGTCTCTCGACGCTCGACGCGACCGAGCTCGGCGCAATTGCGATCGAGGCTGCTCTGGAGCGCGCCGGGGTGGCGCCCGAGCAGGTCGAGCACGTCGTGATGGGTCAGGTCCTGCAGGCCGGGCAGGGGCAGATCCCCTCGCGCCAGGCGCAGATCAAGGCGGGGATCCCCAAGGAGGTCTCCTCCGAGACGATCAACAAGGTGTGCGCTTCGGGCCTGCGCGCCTCGGCGCTGCTCGACCAGGCGATCCGCGCCGGCGACGTGCAGGTCGGCGTGGGCGGGGGGATGGAGTCGATGTCCCGGGCCCCCTACCTGCTTCCGGGCGCGCGCTTCGGCTTTCGCATGGGCGACGTGCAGGCGCTCGACGCGATGGTCCACGACGGCCTTACCAACCCCTTCTCCGGCAAGCAGATGTTCGTCGAGGCCACCGCGGTCTCAGACGAGCTCGAGCTGACCCGCGCCGACCTCGACCGCTGGGCGCTGCGCTCGCACGAGCTCGCGCTGCGGGCCACCGACGAGGGCCGCCTGCCCGAGGAGATCGTTTCGGTCACCGTCAAGAATGATCGGAATCCCGCCCACCCCACCGTGGTCGAGATCGACGAGGCTCCCCGCCGCGACACCTCGCTGGAGCGGCTCGCCGCGCTGCCCGGGCTGGTCGGCAGGGAGGGCTCGCACACCGCCGGCAACTCCCCTGGCGTCAACGATGCCGGGGGCGCGCTGGTCCTCGCCTCCGAGGAGTGGGCCACGGCCAACGGCAAGGAGGCGCTGGGCGAGATCGTCGCGCACGCGCAGAGCGGCGACGACTTCGCCTACCTCGCCCGCACGCCCGCCTCAGCCGCCACCAAGGCGCTGCAGAAGGCGGGGCTCGCTGCGCAGGACATCGACGTATGGGAGATCAACGAGGCCTTCGCCTCCGTCACGCTGAACTCGATCCGCTTGCTCGGCATCGAGGAGGACCGCGTCAACGTCAACGGCGGCGCGATCGCGCTCGGCCACCCGATCGGCGCCTCCGGCGCGCGCATCATCGGCTCACTCGTGCTGGAGCTGCGCCGCCGCGGCGGCGGCCTCGGCTGCGCGGCGATCTGCTCCGGCGGCGGCCAGGGCGACGCCCTGATCGTCCGCGTCTGACCACCGTTGGGGGATCGGGTATAGCAATAGTATGATGCGGGGTGCGGGTGAGTATGGAAAATCCGGATCGTGTATAACAATTGTGTGACAAGGTTCGAAAAGTTATATACATACCCCAGGCCCCGAGCCGTCATCCACCTCAGCGATCGCTACGAAGCCATCCGAAAAACTCTTGGATCTGGCCGCAAAGGGTCACAGGAAGCGGTCTGAGGAGTTTTCGGATGGCTTCTATGTCACACCAGAGCACCCCGGCTAACGCCGCATGAGCGCGCCCCCGCCGGAGCCACACGCAAAATGGCGGGGTAGGATGCCCCGCCCCCACGACCCTGTTGCCGAGCCGGCCCGCGCGGATGCGCACCAAATGGACCAGAACGGCCTGCGCGCCGCGGCGTTCTTCGACCTCGACCGTACGCTGATGGCCGGCTCCTCCGGCATCTTCTTCGCGCGCGCTGCCTACGAAGCCGGGATGATCTCGCGCCGGCGCCTGCTGGGGGACCTCTGGCAGAACCTCCGCTTCCGCCTGCGCGGCTCCACCGACGATTGGGCGGACGCCGTGCGCGTGCGCGTTGGCGAGATGCTCTCCGGGGTCGCGGTGCGCGACCTGCAGCGCCTCTCCCCCCGCGTGCTCGCCGGGGTGCTCCCGCGGCTCTACCCGCAGATGTTGGAGCGCGCCTACTCCCACCAGGACGCCGGGCGGCCCGTCTACATCGTCACCGCCGCCTCCCAGGAGATGGCCGACCTGATGGCGCACGTGCTCGTCTTCGACGGCGGCGTGGGCTCCCGTCTGGAGGTCCGCGACGGCCGCTACACCGGCCGGCCCGCGGGTCCTTTCAACTACCGTGGCGGGAAGGTCCTCTCGCTACGCGAGCTCGCCGCGCGCGAGCGCATCGACCTCGCTGCGTCCTACGCCTACTCCGACTCGGAGTCGGACCTGCCGATGCTGCGCGCTGTGGGCCACCCGATCGTGGTCAACCCCGACCCCGCCCTCGCCCGCATCGCCGCCCGCGAGGGCTGGGAGGTCCTGCGCCTGGACCACCTCGGGCGCCGTTTGAAGATCGCCGTCGCGCTCTCCGCGGGCGCCACGCTCGCCGGTCTCGGGCGCTTCGTGCGCGGGCGTGCAGGCGAGCGCGGACAGGCGCGGGCATAGCTTCGAGCGAGGGCGTGCAGGCGAGCGCGGGCAGGCGCGGGCATAGCTTCGAGCGGGGTGTGCAGGCGAGCGCGGCCCCCCGCGGGCATAATCCCCCCCGCGATGCCTCCGGCCACCGAAACCCGCGGCAAGATCCGCGTCGTCGTCGCCAAGCCCGGCCTCGACGGCCACGACCGCGGCGCGAAGATCATCGCGCGCGCTTTGCGCGACGCCGGCATGGAGGTCATCTACACCGGCCTGCACCAGACCCCCGAGCAGATCGTGGAGACCGTGATCCAGGAGGACGCCGACGCGGTCGGCCTCTCGATCCTCTCCGGCGCCCACATGACGCTCGTGCCCCGCGTCGTGGCGCTGCTGCACGAGCAGGGTGTCGACGACGTGCTGGTGACCGTCGGCGGCACGATCCCCGCGGAAGACATCCCCGAGCTCAAGCGTCTGGGAGTGGCCGAGGTCTTCACGCCCGGCGCCCCCACGCAGGCGATCGTCGACTTCATCCGAGCTGGCGTCACCGATAACTGATTGACTAGTCAGTCAACCGCGCGATCAGGTACACTACACCGGTCCAAACACCCAAGGAGATAGGCAGAGAATGAAGATTTGCGTCCAAGCCATGGCTGGGGTAGGGCAGGCCGTCCCCCAGTGCCCCCTCCCCATGGGAAGGAGGCGGGGATGAAGATCTGCGTATTGGTCAAGGAGGTTCCGGACGCCGCCGTCGAGAAGCGGATCGACCCCTCGACGGGGCGCATGGACCGCAGCGGGGAGAAGAACCTCAACCCCTACGACACCCACGCCATCGAGGCCGCCATGCAGATCAAAGAGGGCGGCGCGGTGCCGGTGGAGGAGATCGTCGCTGTAACGATGGGCCCCGAGAGCGCCGTCCGTGCGCTGCACAAGGCCGTCTCGCTCGGCGCCGACCGCTCCGTGCACCTCTCCGACCCGGCGGTCGCCGGCTCCGACGTGGCCGCCACCGGCTACGCGCTCGCGCAGACGCTGCAGCGCGAGAGCCCCGACCTCGTGCTGCTCGGCCAGCAGTCCGACGACGGCGAGTGCTACACGATCGGCGCCGTCGTCGCCGAGCACCTCGGGATGCCTTCGCTCACCCAGGTCATCAAGATGGACGTCGCCGACGGCGCTCTGCGCTGCGAGCGCCAGGCCGAGTACGGCTACGACACCGTGCAGATCACGCTCCCCGCGGTGATCTCCGTGGGCGACGCGATCAACGAGCCGCGCTACCCCTCGCTGAAGGCGATCATGGGCGCCAAGAAGAAGCCGCTCGACACGGTCGGCGTCGGCGACGTCGGCATCGACGCCGCGAAGGTTGGGGGCGATAACTCGGCCGCGCAGTGGGTCGCCGCGAAGGCGCCGCCCGCGAAGGCCGCCGGGGAGATCATCGAGGACGAAGACACCGCCGAGACCGTCGAAAAGATCGTCGCCTGGCTCGACGAGCGGAAGCTTCTCTAGGGCGAAAGGACCCGAACTGCAATGGCAAACATCCTGGTATATGCGCTGCACTACGACGGCGCAATCAACAAGAACTCGCTCGGCGCCGTCTCCGAGGGCGCGAAGCTCGCCGCCGAGCTCGGCGGCGAGGCGCACGCGATCCTGCTCGGCGAAGGCGTCCCGCAGGACCTGGCCGCGTCGCTCGGAAAGTACGGCGCCAAGAAGGTGCTCGTCGCCGAGGGCCCCGAGGGCCTCGCGCAGCCGCTGGTCGACGCGATGGCTGCGGCGATCGCAGGCGGCGGCTACAAGTACGCGCTGTTCGGCGGCGGCCTGCTCGGCTTCGAGATCGGCGCCGGCCTCGCCGCGCGGCTCTGGGCGGGCGTCGCGATGGAGGTCACGGG
>JBOGYA010000194.1:0-5670 GCA_050696515.1 Solirubrobacteraceae bacterium | reverse complement strand
TTCCACTAGCGCGTCGAGCACCGCGCCGGATCCCGCCGAACGGCGCAGCATCCCCGCGACCACCTCGTCGGTCCCCCCTTTCAGGGCTTCCCCGAGACGGCGCAGCTCGTGGCGCGAAGCGTCCGCGCTCTCTGCCCGCGCGGACGCCGATCCGCTCGCCACCTGCTCGACCTCGCTCGGGCGATCTCGCCCCTGGACGGACATGCCCTCGTCTATCGGCAGCGGCTCGCGCTCCTTGAGAAACATTCCGCCACGCCAGCAACTTGCCGCGCCGCCGCGGGTTTGATGTGCGAGGCACTAAAGAAACAGCCGCTTGACGGGAAGCCTGGCGAGCCTGTAGGTTGATAGGCTCAGACTGGGGTCTACACTACGTAGGAGGAGGAGAGGTATCGTGGTCTTGAGGAATCGCATTCATCGTCGTCTTGCGGCCGCGGGCGTGCTCGTCGCAGCGGCCGGCACACTCGCTCTCACCGGTGCCACCGGCGCATCTGGATCGACCGCCGCCGCGGCACGGACGATCACGCTGAACGACACCGGGCACCTGCGCGAGACCTCGCACAAGGGGTTCAACCTCAACTACTCCGGCCAGGCGTCCGGCACGGTCGCCGGCACGATCTACCTGCACCTCCACGTGGTCTCCACCAACCGGTTCAGCGCTGAATTGAGCGTCTACCCACACGGCAGCTCGATGACCGGAAGCGCGTCGGGGAGCTACCGCAACAACGGGGCCACCGCGAGCTTCTCGGGCACGTTGTCAATCAGCCGCGGGACGGGCAGCTACTCCCACGCCCACGGGTCCGGCATCAGCTTCAGCGGCGCGACCCAGCGCACCAACGGCGCGACCACCGTCCACGTCGACGGCCACCTCTCCGTCTGACGGTCGCGGCGGGGTCATGCTCAAGCCAAGGAACCACCCGGGAACTCCGCAGATCGCTTCCAGCGGCCCCTTGCGGCGGGAGCCAAGAGCTTGCGGATGGTTGCTGGTCGCGACCGCGTTGCTGGTCGGCGGGTGCATCTGGGCGCCCGCCGCCGGCGCCGTCACGGAGAACGCGACGCTCCAGGCCTCGTTCACGCCTGACAGGCTCGGCGCGAGCACGACGATCGGGTTTGGGTTCCACATCGCTACCACGGAAGGGCTCGCGCCCCCGCCGATGACGAGCGTCGACCTGCACATGCCGGCCGGCATGAACTACACGGCGACCACGCTCGGCCTGGCGATCTGCCAGCCGGAAGCACTCGAAAAGCACGGCCTCGCCGGCTGCCCCGCCAACTCGCGCCTCGGGTCCGGCAGCGCGTTCGTCGAAGTCCCGTTCGGCACCAGCTCAGGCCACGAGATTCCCGAAATCCAGGCGCTGATGGGGCCCCCGAGCGGCAACAGCAACATCGTCGTGCTGTTCTACGCGAACGGCCAGACCCCGGTGTTCGCGCAGCTGGTCTTCAAGGGCGAACTGCTGCCCTCCACGGGGCGGTTCGGCTCGGAACTGTCCACAACCGTGCCGGCGATCCAAAGCGTCCCCAACGGCCCGGACGTTTCGATCGTCAGCGTGCAGTCCACGATCGGCCCCAACCACCTGACCTACTACAAGCACGTCCACGGCCGGCTCGTGCCCTTCCACCCGGTCGGCATCGCCGTCCCGGAACGGTGCCCGCACGGCGGCTTCCCGTTCACCGCCAGCTTCACCTTCCAGGACGGCTCGACCGCCTCCGCGGCGACAGTCGTGCCCTGCCCGCCGCCCGTGCGGCACCGGCACAAATAACCCTCCCGCACGCCGCACGCGAGCGCTGACTGCTTTGTCCGTCCACCCGAGGGGAGGTCGAGCAGCGCGGCGATCAAAGCAGCCAGCAGACCGCCGCGGCGATGATCAATCCCTGCAGGGCGACGGCGGGGGGACGCCGACGGCGAAAGATTAGAGCCCCACCTCCCCTCGAGACCACTCGCGGGTTAGTCCTGCAGCGCCACCGCCGGGGGGACGCCGGCGGGCGAAAGATTAGAGCCCCACCCTCCCCTCCAGACCACTCGCGGGTCAGTCCTGCAGCGCCACCGCCGGGGGGACGCCGGCGGCGAGGTACCCGGGGATCGCGACGATCGCGACCGCGGCCGCGGTGACCAGCGCGAGACTCGTGACCGCCACCAGCGCCCCGAAGGAGTAGACGACGGGGAAGTTGATCACGTTGGCGAGCGCGCGGTCGAGTAGCTGCTGGCCGTAGAGGCCGAACACCGCCCCGCTGAGACAGCCGACGCCGAGCAGCAGCAGGCTCTCCAGCAGGATCGTGCGCCACAGTTCCGCGCGCGGGAAGCCCTCGAGCTTCAGCTTCGCCAGGCGCGGGCGCCGCTGCCACACCATGTTGCCCATCGCCGCCGCCATCGCGAGCACCGCGGCGATCAGGATCAGCGTGGCGATCTGCGTGAGGCGTTCAAGGCCCTGACGGCTGAGCGCGCGCTGGAGGCCGGCGTGGTGTGCGGCCGTTTCCACGGCGAGCCCCGTGCTCGGCCCGAGCGCCTTTTCGATCTCGCGCTGGCCCTGTGCCTGAGAGACGCCGGGCGCGAGCAGGACGTTGTAGGCGCTCGCGTCCGGCGAGCCCCACGCGCGCGCGAAGTCGGTGGCGTTCATGATGACGGCGCCGGGCGCCCACCCGATGTTGGTGCCGACGGCCGCCACTTTGAACGTGGTGGGGATCGGCGTGGGCAGCGTGAAAGGATCGCCGATGTGCAGGTGGTGTTCGTCGGCGATCGCCTGCGAGACGACCGCCCACCCGCCACCACGGACCTCTTCGGTGGCGCGCCCCACGTCGCCTTCGACGATCTGGGAAGGGGGCAGCAGCGGGACGGCTTCGCGCGGCGGCGCGATCACCCACACGCGCCGTTCGCCGATGTCGAGCAGCCCGCCGCGGTACACGCGCACCGCGCGCACGCCCGGCAGGCGCGCGAGCTGCGCCTGCTGCGTAGGCGCGAACGGCGTGGTCTTCAGCAGGTTGTAAGAGCCCGCCGGGGACACCCACACGTCGGTGAAGGCGTTCATGTCGCGCCCCGCGTTTTCCAGACCGTGCAGCAGGTCGCCGTGAGCGGCCTCGATCGCGACGCTGCCGAAGACCGCGACTGCGCCGGTCGCGGCGATCGCGACGGCGCGCGCGCGGCCCGCGCGCAGCTCCATCACCGCGACGTGCGGGACGGCGCTCGTGATCCCCGGCGCGATGCGCCGCACCAGTGCGAGCGTGGCGTTCAGCGGGATCGGCAGCAGCAGCAGCAGCGCGGCGACGAGGAACACCATCCCGAGCACCGCCGCTTTCGGCGCGCCCAGCAGGATCGCGGTGGCGGCCGCCAGGCACGCCACCCCCGCGAGCGCGAGCCACCGTGCGCCGCCGCCGCCGCCCCCGCCCTCCTTCTGCGTGATCGCCGCGAGCGGCTGACGCGAGACGATGTCTTTGAAGGGGCTGAGCACCGCGACCGAGGCGGCGAGCATCCCCCCCAGCACGGCGACTCCGACGCTCTGCACGCTCACCACCCGCTGGGAGCCGACCGCGAAGGCGGAGGAGAGGTAGCCGGGGTTCGAGCGGAAGAGGTGGATCGAGAGCTCCTCGCCGAGCACCAGTCCCACCACGCACGCGATCAGGCCGAGCACCACCGCGTCGAACATCATCACCCCGATCACGGTCCGCGGCGGGTAGCCGTCGCGGCGCAGGTCCGCGATCAGCCGGCGGCGCTGGGGGATCGTGAGCAGCATCGCGTTGAACGCGAACAGGAACCCCACCAGCGCGCTGATCACCGCGAACAGGGCGGTGGACTGGTTGGTGGCGGCGGCGGCGCGCGCGAACAGTTTTTCGTCGTAGGAGGCCGGCTCGACGTTCAGCCGCCCCGCCGCGAGCGCCCGCAGGCCCGCGCGCACCTGCGCTTCGCGGCCGGGCGCGGGCTCCACGAGAACGCGGGAGACGCGCCCGGTGAGGCCGCTCATTTCTTGGGCGAATTCGAGCGGCGCGATCACGATCGGGCTGGCAATCAGCGGCCCGATCTGCTTGGCGGTGAGCTGCTCGTACAGCGGCGCCTGTTCCACCCGGCCGTCCAGCTGGAGGGTCGCTTCCTCGCCGAACTTGGTGACGCCGAGCTTCCGCGCCAGCGGCGCCGGCAGCACGATCGCGCCGACGCCCGCCACCGGGGAGAGCTGGGTGTGGTGCACGAGCGTGCCCCCCAGTTCGGAGAGGCTCGAGTCGGCGCCGACGAGCTCGACCGATTCGTGCCCCTTTGGCCCGCTGGCGTTCGCGGACCCTTCCAGCAGCGGCGCGGCGGTGCGCACGCCAGGAAGGTGGCGCACCTTCGCGACGAGTCCCGCTTCGAAACCGTGCGCGTCGCGCGCGATCAGCTGTAGCGTGGCGTTTCCGACAATCCCGTGCGAGAGCTGCGCCACCGAGCTCGAAAGGCTCGAGCTCGCGACCTGCGAGGCGAACAGCAGCGCCACGCCCGCGGCGATCCCCACGACCGCGAACAGCTCCTGCAGCAGACGCGCGCGCAGCCGCACACGGTAGAGGTGCAGGACGTTGGCGGGCTTCACCGCGGCGAGCGGCTTTCCGTGCAGGGCAGGTGCAGGAGCGGCGCTTGTGGATGGGATAGCCCTGCCGGGCCGCGGGCCGGTAGATGGCCCTCATGGCGCGGGTCGAGGTGCAAAGCGGGCTCCACGGCGGCGTGAGCTCCTACCGCGCGCTGACTCGCGCGGCCCACTGCTCGGGCTCGTACTCGCCGAGCTTCCCGTCGCGCAGCGCGTACACACGGTCGGCGTAGGCCGCCGCCTGGGGGTCGTGGGAGACGAGCACGATCGCGACGTTGTGCTCGCGGCAGAGCTCGGTCAGCAGCTCGAGCACTTCCCGGCCGCGCTGCGTGTCGAGGCTGCCGGTGGGCTCGTCGGCGAGCAGCAGGCGCGGTTCGGTGGAGAGCGCCCTGGCGATCATCACCCGCTGGCGCTCGCCCATCGAGAGCGTCTCCGCGGAGTGCTCCAGGCGCCCGCCGAGGCCCAGGCGCTCGAGCAGCGGCGCGATCTTGTGGTGGGCCTCGCGCCAGCGCATGGACTTCAGGAGCTTCAGCACCGCGTTGTCGATCGCGGTCACCCCCGGCAGGAGGTCGAAGTTCTGGCGGATGAAACCCAGTTCGGAGAGCCTGAAGTGCGAGGCCTCTCGCTCCGAGAGCGAGGAGACGTCGCGGCCGCCGATCAGCACCGCGCCGGAGGTAGGTTGGAGCAGCGTGGCGACCATCAGCAGCAGCGTGGTCTTGCCCGAGCCGGACGGGCCATACAGCGCGACCATCTCGCCCGGCTCGACGGTCATCGAGACGCCGTCGACGGCTCGCACGGGCTCCCCGCCGATCTCCGGGTAGTGCTTTACCAGGTCACGTAGCTCAAGCAAGACGACTCTCCCTCAACCGCGCTGATGGCATGACCATACGCTCCGCGGCACCCAACAGACCCAATCAGACAAGACTCTACTTGATGCCATGCTGCTCATGGCCCACGGCGCCGGACGCCGCGATCGCGCCCGCGGCGGCGCCCGGCCCGAGCTCCGCGATCGCGCCCGGCATCACGACCTCAGCCCCGCCGCCGCGGCGCGCAGGCGCCCCGGGGGCACTCGGGGCCAGGCGCCGTAGGCCAAGGCGCGCGCGGAACACCAGCATCGAGAGCTCCGCCGGCT
>JBOGYA010000193.1:0-5714 GCA_050696515.1 Solirubrobacteraceae bacterium | reverse complement strand
GGTCGTGCCTCCCACCGGGCCCGACCCGCTGGAGCGCCCGACGTTCGCCGCCGTGCCACGCATCCTGCGCCAGCTCTGCTCGGCGCGCCAGTGCGCGCACATCACCGCCAACCTCGTCCCCGACCTCGCGCGGCTCGTGCGGCGCATGGGCCACCGGGGCCTGCGGGGACGGTGGGTCAACAGACACGGCCACGTGCTCCCCGTCGCACTCTCTTCCAACGAGCTCGCCGGCATCCTGATCGCGGGCGACCTCGACCCGATCCTGCGCGCCGAATTCCCCGCCGCGGTCCGCGCCGCCGCCGACGGCGACACGGCGGCGCTCGCGCGGCTGCTCGCGCGCGCCGCGGGAGGCGGAGGCGGAGGTGGAGAAGAACCGGAAGAAGAAGGGATCGACACGCCGCTGTACCTCGCCACCACCTGCGAAGAGCTGGCGTTCCCGTGGAGCCGCGCCGCGAGCCCCCGCGAACGCCTCGCCCAAGCCACCGCCCAGATCGAGGCTCTACCGGCCAGCTCGATCGCCCCCTTCACCGCGGCGAACGTGCTCGACCTCAGCGACCTCCGGTCGTGCGCCTCCTGGCCCTTCGCCACGCCCGCGCCCCCGGTCGTGCCGGCCACGATGCCGGACGTCCCCACGTTGATCCTCTCCGGCGCCGACGACCTGCGCACCCCCACCTCGGGCGCACGCGCGCTCGCCGCGGAGATCCCGGGCTCGCACCTGGTGGTGGTGCCCAACACCGGTCACTCGGTGCTCGGGACCGAGCCCACCCACTGTGCGCACAAGGCGCTGCTGGCGATGTTCGCCGGTCACTCGATCGCGCCCTGCCCCGCCGGAGCGCCGTCGCCCTTCCTGCGCCCCACGCCCCTGCCCCCCGAGCGGCTCTCCGACGTCCGCCCCGCACACGGCAGCCACGGCCGAGCCGGGCGGACGCTGACGGCTGTGGCGCTCACGCTCGCCGACTTCTCCCGCCAGTTCCTGCTGCAGCTGATCGAAACGGCGGGCGGGGCCAGTGGGGGCCCAGCTATCTCCCTCTCCTCGCTGAGCAGCGGCGGGCTGCGCGCCGGGTGGGCGCAGCTCACCAGAAGCGGCCTGCGCTTCCACGGCTACTCCTACGTGCCCGGCGTGACCCTCTCCGGCACCGTCAAGGCTGAAAGCATCGCGCTGCGCATCGGCGGGCGCGCCGCGGCGCACGGCACGCTGCGGCTGGGAGCCCGCAAAGCGCTCGTCGGAACGCTCGGCGGTCAGCACGTCCACATCCTCCCGAGCCACACGGCGAGTGGCGCTATTGTCGGTGCCGATGCGCAGGCGAGCCCCGATCTCGGTCTTGGCGGCTCTCGCGCCCGCGCTGCTGTTCGCAAGCTGGCCGGCGCCCTCGGCCGGCTCCCCTGGCTCTGAGCTCAGCTACTCCCCCTGCCCGCACGCGACGGACTTCGCCTGCACCACCGTCACGGTTCCGCTCGACCGCGCCGGCGCGACGCCCGGCACGATCCAGCTGAGCGTGGAGCGCCTCCAAACCGGTCTCACCCCGAGCTCGAGCGCCGTGATCGGGCTCGCCGGGGGGCCCGGGCAGGCGGCGAACCCGCTCGCGAGCTTCGTCACCAAGGCCATCGCCCCCGCGCTGCAGGGCCGTGACCTGATCGTCTACGACCAGCGCGGCACCGGCCGCTCGGACCCGCTGAACTGCCCCGCGCTGGGGAACCCCTTGCTCGAAAGCTCGAGCCCCGCCACGGTCGGCCACCTCGCCGAACAGTGCGCCCTGCAGCTGGGCCCCGCGCGCGGGGCGTTCACGAGCGAGGAATCGGTGCAGGACATCGAGGCGATCCGCCAGGAGGTGGGCTACGAAAAGCTCGTCCTCTACGGCACCTCCTACGGCACGAAGGTCGCGCTGCAGTACGCCGAACGGTACCCCGAACACGTGGAAGCGCTGGTGCTCGACTCCGTCGTGCTCCCCGAAGGCCCCGAACCCTTCGGGCTGTCCACCCTCCAGGCGTTGGCGCCGGCGCTCGGGGAGCTCTGCTCGGAAGGGGCGTGCACGCACGTCACCGCCAACCCCCTCGGCGACGTCGCGCGCCTCGCCGCGCAGCTGCACCACCGCCCGCTCCACGGGTCGGTGTACGACGGGGCCGGGCGCCGGCACCCCGCCACGCTCGGCGAGGCCGACCTGCTCGGCATCCTGGAGGCCGGCGACCTCAACCCGGCGCTGCGCGCGCTGGCGCCCGCCGCGGTGCAGTCCGCGCTGCGCCACGACCCCGACCCGCTGCTGCGCCTGAAGGCGCTCTCCGAAGGGTTGATCCCGAACGTGCCCACGCAGCCGCGAGGGTCACAGACCGAACGGGAAGCGCGCGAAGAAGAAGACGACGCGCTGTTCCTCGCGACCTCCTGCGAGGAGAAGCCTTTCCCCTGGCAGCGCGCCGCGGCGCCGGCCGCCCGCAACTCGGAAGCGCTCGCCGCGCTGCACGCGCTGCCGAGCTCGGCCTTCTACCCCTTCGACGCCGCCACGGCTTGGGCCAGCAGCCTGGTGCCCGCCTGCCTGGACTGGCCCGACGCCGCGCCTGCGCCGCCGGCCGCGAGCCCGCTGCCGAACGTGCCGACGTTGATCCTCTCGGGCGCACAGGACCTGCGTACCCCCACCTCGGGGGCGCGTGCCCTCGCCGCGCGGATCCCCGGCGCCCAGCTGTTGGTCGTCCCCTACACCGGGCACTCGGTGCTCGGCAGCGACTTCAGCGGTTGCGCCGAAGCGGCCGTGAGCGCCTTCTTCGGAGGCACGCCCGTGCAACCGTGCAAACCGACTCCCGACATCTTCAGCCCCACGCCCATCACCCCTACCCGCCTGGCCTCCGTGCAGCCGGTCCCCGGCCTGCACGGCAACGCCGGCCGCACGCTCACCGCGGTGCTCGACACGCTCGTGGACCTCGACCGCCAGGTGATCGGGGCCACGCTGCAGGTCGAGCAGGAACTCCCCACGGGGTCGAGCTTCGGGGGTCTGCACGGGGGCTACGCGAGGCTGAGCCCCACCGCTGTGCGCCTCACGGACCTCACCTTCGTGCCGGGGGTCACGATCAGCGGGACCCTCCCCGCGAGCAAAGGCAAGCTGCACTCCATCACTGTCCGCGTCAGCGGCGGCGCCGCCGCGCGCGGCACCGTCACGATCGCCTCCGGCGGGCGCGCCGTCGGCTCCCTCGGCGGCAGGCGCTTCGACGTGAGCATCGCCCGGGCGCACCTCTCCCGTGTAGGCGCCTCCTCCACGGAATGGCAGTCGGGCGGATGGGCGGGCGGGCCATCGCCCGTGCACTTCCCGCTGCCAGCGCTCGCGCGGCAGGGCTGACGCCGCGAGGCTCCCCGCGCGGGGTCGTCATGGCCGCGGAGACCCCACGCAGGTGCGGGGCAGCGACTACGCTGGGAGCGTGCCCAACGCGCTCGCTCGCGAGACCTCGCCGTATCTGCGCCAGCACGCCTCCAACCCGGTGGACTGGCTGCCGTGGGGGCCCGAGGCGATCGCGGCTGCGCGGGAGCGCGACGTGCCGATGGTCGTGTCGATCGGGTACTCCTCCTGCCACTGGTGCCACGTGATGGAGCACGAGTCCTTCGAGGACCCCCGCGTGGCGGCGGTGATGAACGAGGAGTTCGTGTGCGTCAAGGTCGATCGCGAGGAGCGCCCCGACGTGGACGCGCTCTACATGGAGGCCGTGCAGGGGATGACCGGTCACGGGGGGTGGCCGCTGAATGTCTTCCTCACCCCCGAGCAGGTGCCGTTCTACGGCGGCACCTACTTCCCCCCGGAGCCCCGCCACGGGATGCCCTCGTGGACGCAGGTGTTGCACGCGATCGCCGAGACGTGGCGCGAGCGCGCGGCGGAGGTTCGCGCCGGTGGTGAGCGCATCCGCGCGCAGCTCGCCGGCGGGGCGCGCCTGGCGCCCTCCGCGGAGCCCTTCGACGCCGGCGCCCTCGACGCCGCGGTGGCGCGGCTGCGAGAGTCATTCGACGCGGTCAATGGCGGCTTCGGCGGCGCCCCGAAGTTCCCGCAGGCCCCCGTCGTCGAGTTTCTGCTGCGCCACGGCGAGCGCGAGATGTCGCTCGCGACGCTGCGCGCGATGGCGCGCGGGGGCATCTGCGACCAGCTCGGCGGAGGCTTTCACCGCTACGCCGTGGACGCCTCCTGGACGGTGCCCCACTTCGAGAAGATGCTCTACGACAACGCCCTGCTCGCACGCGCGTTCCTGCACGGGCACCGTTTGAGCGGCGACGAGGAGCTCGCCCGCGTGTGCCGCGCGACGCTCGACTGGGCGCTGCGCGAGATGTGGGGCCCCGAGGGCGGCTTCTACTCGGCGCTCGACGCCGACTCCGAGGGCGTGGAGGGCCGGTACTACGTGTGGACGGCGAAGGAGCTGGAGGACATCCTCGGCGAGGACGCTGGCGCCGCGGCCCGCTGGTTGGGGGTAAGCGAGGAGGGCAACTTCGTCGACCCTCACCATCCCGAGCCCGGGCTGTGCGTGCTCACAGATTCCAAGCCGCCCGCCCTGCGGCCCGACTCGGCAACCCGCGAGCGCATCCGCGCGCAGCTGCTCAGGGCGCGCGAAGGCCGCACGCGCCCCGGCCTCGACGACAAGCGTCTCACGAGCTGGAACGCGCTGATGATCGCCGCGCTCGCCGACGCCGGCGCGGTGTTGGGGGAGCCGCGCTACCTGGAGGCCGCGGAGCGCTGCGCGGAGTTCGTCCTGCGCGAGCTGCGCGACTCCGACGGGCGGCTGCTGCGCACCTACAGCGAGGGCCAGGCTCGGATCGGCGCCTACCTGGAGGACCACGCCTTCCTGCTGGAGGCGATGGTGGTCCTCTTCGAAGCGACCTGCGCCGAGCGCTGGCTGACCGAGGCCCGCACGCTCGCCGAGCAGACGATCGACCGCTTCGCCGACCCCGAGCGCGGCGGCTTCTTCTCGACGCCCTCCGACGGTGAGGCGCTGATCGCGCGGCGCAAGGACCTGGAGGACTCGCCGATCCCCTCCGGCGCCTCCTCCGCCGCGCTCGGTCTGCTGCGCCTCGCGCAGATCACCGGAGAGGAGCGCTACGAACGCCACGCGCTGGGCGTGCTGCGCCTGCTGCACGAGATCGCCCCCCGCCACCCCATCGCGTTCGGCCACCTGCTGCAGGCGCTTCAGCTCCACCTCTCACCGGCCGCGGGCCTTGCGTGCGCCGTACCGCAGGTTGGTCGGGACCCGCAGGCCAGCGAGCACATATAAGTGCGTGGGGCGCTATACCAGCTACTGGACCCCTCAGATCTGGCATCGGGCCGTTGTCTCACAGGTCCAGTTGGTGGTATATCCATTCAAACTTAGACACCACCTCGCAGCCGCCTCCCCGCAAGACGCCGCCGGCCCGACGGCCCTAGTCGCCAGCCACCCCCCTCAGGAGCGCCACCACAACGCCGCCCGCCGGAGCCTCTTTAGAGGCGGAGGCTCATCCAAAGATCAGAGAATCGAGAGGTACCGATCAAGCTCCCACTGGGTGACCTGCACGCGGTAGTCGCCCCACTCCTGGCGCTTGATCTCGACGTAGCGGTTGAACATGTGCTCGCCGAGGGTGCGCAGCACCAGCTCCGACTGCGCGGTCAGCTCGATCGCGTCCCCGAGGGTCTCCGGGAGCTGCTCGACCCCCAACCGGCGGCGTTCCTCGCCGGAGAGGTGGTAGAGGTTCTGCTCCATCGGCTCGGGCAGCTAGTAGC